>CBDUZY010000343.1:0-4064 GCA_965371825.1 uncultured bacterium | reverse complement strand
CCCGACGGGGTTTCCTGGGACATGGCCTTCGTTCTGACGACGCGGGCGCCGGGGCAAAGCAAGTGGGATCAGTGGCCCAATCCGCAATGGCCTGGGCTTCATGCCCACGACGGAATCACACTCGCCGACCAGTGGGAATGCCAGGGTGGCGAAGTCCAGACGATCGAGTGGTGGGGCAACTACGAGACGTTCGGTGATCCACCTGTGGAGGAACGCGGTGACGGACTCGCGGGTTTCTGTCTGAGCATCCACCTCAACATCCCGGGTGTTCCCTGGTGTCTTCCGCAGGAACCGGCAGAGTGGGGCATCTGTATCCCGTTCGATGCGGTTGGCGAGACCGACACGGGTCTGGTCAACAACCTGGGTAGCAAGATCTACCACTACGAATTCAGCATGGAGCCGTGGTGGCCCCAGGAGAGCGGGCAAATCTACTGGTTCGACATAACGGCTGACTCCAATAACCCAAGCCAGGCGCCGGCTCTGTGGCTGTGGCAGGAAGCGGCGCGGGATCCTGTTCCGCGCCTGTGTCCAGCCGCTGCCAAGACGGGGCTCACGCCGTGGGAGTCGATTGTGTGGACGATGCAGGATCCGCCGCTCTATAGCGACATGGCGTTCAGGATCACCTCCGGCCCGCCTGCGGCGCCACCGAATCCGGACCCAGCGGGCACAAGGAAGAACCGCTACATCTCCATGGTGATTCCGCAGTACGCAGACCCGAGCCCGCAGCAGGTTACGGCGCTTAGGGTCAAGATGAAGTGGCTACACCCGGGCTGTGATGCCGCGGCTGCTACGCCAGGCGTGTACTGCGAAACGGATGCGGATTGTCCCGACGGTGGCGGTGGGTTCGGCCAGTGCCTCCCGTCGCTCTTCCCGACACACCAGGGTGAATACCGTTACGTGGCCCTGATGCGCGACGCGAGCGATCAGCCGATCTTCGACTGTCCGGATTCCGAGGCCTACTCCACGACGTTCAAGTGCGCGATGCTCTCATGTGAGCCGGAGTACCGTGATTGGGCGGGAGAGCTCGCCGGACAGGTTCTCCACGTTAAGGGCCCAGGCGTTATTCCATCATCGCAATACGACGTCGCGGTCCTTCCGGAAAGCTGTATGGGTGTGGAGGAGACATGCCTGGCCGCTTCCGTCGAGTTGCCGGTCTTCACGACCTTGTGGGGCAACGTCGATGACGACCCTCAGCTCAACGTGCTCGACGTGGCCGCCGAGGTCGACAAGGTCAAGGACATTTTTGGAGCCCTGATCAAGCCGCGCTCCCAACTGCAGCCGAACGATCCTGATGTCCTCGCCAACGTCAACGTGTTGGATGTGGCGAACGTTGTGGACGCGCTGAAGGCCAAGGCGTTCGCGTATCAGTACAACCCGGCTGGGTTCTTCGGACCTTGTGAGTGCCCACCGACGGTCACTTGCGGGGCGACGGCATGTACGACTAACGCCCAGTGTGGCGACGGCGTCTGCGTTGGTGGGTTCTGTATGGATCCGTGTGGGCGCTGTACTCCACTGTTGAGGCTGCCGTCGAAGCTGACCAGGCCAAGTAGCCGCTAGGCCTTGCGGGGAATGGAAGACAGGCACGAGGGGGCGCGCCGCGTGACGGCCCGCCCCTCGTGCCCCTTTTTGTTCCGGCTTGCCAAGATGAGGCCCATCCGCTTGTCGGCACACAAAGAGCCGTTGGAAGGCACCGGCTGGCGCTCGGCCTCGACGATTCCGGTGTTGACCATTTGGGGAGCCCAGCGGTGACCATGCCGGCGCCGGACACGCAACACGGTTTCAATACGTCGCCTCGACGCTTCTAGCGAACCGTGAACGCACATTGTGCAGTGTTTCTGGAATTGCCGCACATCGATCAGTTGCGGGAGTGTCCGCGCGCCAGCGGTTGTGATACCGTGGGTGCCGGCGGACCACATCGCGGTACGCCCAACTTCGGAACCGGTGGGAGTGGTCTGGAACGGAGCTTGCACACGAGCAGCAAAGGCTTCGGGCCATGTTGAGGCGTGGGCTCTCGGTACTCCTGCCGGCAGGTCTGGGCAGACTTGAGTAGGTCTGGGTGGGCCTGGACGGGCTTTCACGGGCTGGCGCTCGGCAGGCTCATTGTGGCTGACGCTCAGAGGTAGCGACAACGATCGAACCCTACACGCGGCGGGGCATCAGATGATCGAAGTGACCATTCATGGAAGAGGTGGGCAGGGAGGGGTTACGCTGGCGAAGCTCATCGCCACCGCGTACTTCCTGCAGGGCAAGTACGCTCAGGCCTTCGGTGTCTACGCGGCAGAGCGTTCCGGCGCCCCGCTTCAGGCGTACGTGCGCGTCGACAACGAGGAAATCACAAACCACAACCAGATCCGTACGCCGGATCACTTGATTGTTCTCGACCGGACCCTGATGGGACCGGGCATGGTGACCGGGCTAAAGCCCAGCGGCTGGGTTATCCTCAACAGCGCGGATCCGCCTGATGCCTTCGAGGAGTTGTTCAAGGGACGTCAGGTCGCCACGGTCGATGCGACGCGGATTGCAGTGGAAAACGGTTTGGGCACGCGGGCCGTTCCAATCGTGAACACGACCATCTTCGGTGCCGTGGCAAAGGTGCTCGGTTTGTCGATGGAGGACGTGAAGGCGGCGCTCGCCCAAATCAAGTTCGGTGGTCCGAACGTGGTCTCCGCCGCTCGGGCCTTCCAAGACGTTAGCGCCGAGCGTTTGGCCGGGGAACCTGTCATTCCGGAACCGGCGGGACCGACGGGGCATGTGGCCGGGCTGTTCGACGACGAGGTCGGATCGGCGCCGCGCATCCGAACCGGCACGTGGGCGAATCGCCAACCCAAGAGACGCAATCTCACACCGCCGTGCAACAACGGATGCCCCGCGGGCAACGACGTGCAGGGTTTTCTTGCAGAATCGGCTCACGGGAACCACGACCTCGCCCTGGAGATTATTCTCAAAACCTCCCCTTTGCCGGGTGTTTGTGGGCGAGTGTGCCCCGCGCCGTGCATGGAGGCGTGCAACCGTGCACAATTCGACGAGTCAGTCAACGTGCGCGACGTGGAACGCTACATCGCGGAGCACGGGACGAGACCGGCGGCGACCAAACCGTCGCGCGGCGAACGGGTGGCGATCGTCGGCTCGGGGCCGGCGGGTCTTAGCGCTGCCTACACGCTTGCCCGGCTCGGGTATCGAACGACCATCTTCGAAGCGGGCAAGGAGCTCGGCGGGCTGCTGCGAACTGGGATTCCCAGCTATCGCCTGCCGCGAAACGTACTCGAGACCGAGATCGACTACATCCTCGAGCACGGCGTCGACGTCAAGTACGGTAAGTCCATAGACCGCGAGGGGCTTCTCGAGCTGT
Organism: uncultured bacterium; assembly: GCA_965371825.1. Classification (GTDB taxonomy): domain Bacteria; phylum Planctomycetota; class Phycisphaerae; order UBA1845; family UBA1845; genus JAJRUK01. The sequence goes on along the minus strand of CBDUZY010000343.1, from coordinate 715 downwards.
CACGCGAGTTCGACGCGGTGTTTATCGCAACCGGCCTGCAAGAGCTCCAATCACTCGATCTCGGCGGTGACGGCGAGACGGTGGTACAGGGGATCGACTTCCTCGATCGGACGCGCAACGGTGGAGTGTCGCTCGACGGTCTCGACGTCGTCGTAATCGGCGGTGGGAACACAGCCGTGGATGCCGCTCGTTCGGCACGACGGATCGGCGCGTCGAGTGTGCGCATCGTCTACCGGCGTACGCGAGCCGAGATGCCCGCGATCCGGGAAGAAATCGACGAAGCCCTTGAAGAGGGAGTCGCACTTGACGAGCTCGTATCACCGGTGCGCGTGCGTAGCGACGCGTCCGGAACGCTTCTAACATGCCAGAGAATGCAGCTCGGCGAGCCGGACGATTCCGGGCGCCGCCGCCCGATACCGGATACGTCGGAAGGATCGCAATTCGATCTACGTTGCGATCGGGTGATACTCGCCCTCGGCCAATGGGCGGACTTGTCGATCCTACCGGCCGGGTCGGAGGTCCACGACGGCCAGGTGTCGCTTGGGCTGACCGAGGCTGCGATCTTTACCTGCGGGGATTTCGCGTCAAACGACGGTACGGTAGCCGCGGCGCTGGGCAGCGGTCGCAAGGCGGCGTGGCACGTTCATCAAACGCTCACCGGCGAGGACCTGTTCCCGCCACCGCCGGAACCCATAGCAGGCCCCGAAGCGATCAC
>CBDUZY010000342.1:0-4067 GCA_965371825.1 uncultured bacterium | reverse complement strand
CGCGTAGATGTACCAGGCCTTGCGCCAATCGTGCTTCTCACGGTACTCGCTCGCCTTCTCCAGCGAAGCGTTGACCAGTTCCAGAAGCCATTCGCTTTTTAGGAACTCTTCGCGATCTTCCGCGACGTCGGCCGCAAGCAGGGACTGGTCGAGCGCCTTGCGGTACTCCTTTCGTTCGACGCGGGCTTTTGCGTAACCGACGTACTTCTCGAAGGCGGCGCGATCCAGCTCGCGGCGCGCCGCCCGCTTGGCCTCGAACTCGTCGAGCCAGGTGCGAACCTGACCGGTCAGCTCCGCGTCCTGGGCAATCTTGCCGATGCTCTCCGCCGCGCCGGTAAACTCACCGCGGGCGACCTGGGCCAGGCCCTCTCGCCAAGTCCGCTCCTGCTGGGCGGAGCTGATAGGAGTCGTCTCACCGGCGCCAACCGGTGCCCCACCGCACGCCAGAAACGCGGCGGTGACAATCACCAGTGTCCGGTTCGTCACGGCTCGGCCTGACAGTCGCTGCATCGTTACTCCCTTCCGTTTGAACTCACGGAACTACTTATCCCACGCGAACGCCGGGTGCCACGCGAACGCCGGGTGCCGTGTTCGGCACCCGCGAATATCCCTGATGCTCACCGGCGTCGCAGGTCTCCGTGGGCGCGGTACGGGTCCGAAGGACCCCCGAAGTTGCCGGACCCGTCGACCCCTCGCGTGGTCCCATCAAGTATAAGAACCGCAACGTCGAAGGTCCACCGAGTTATTACACGTCGCCGACAACTACTAACGGGTTGATGGGTCCACTGTCGCCAGCGTCCGGTGAGCTTTCGGCCCGGCGAGGGCCGGCGGTTAGCCCTACCTTCTCTGTGGGGTCCGCAGCCACGCTCGGGCGACATTTTCGGACACATACGAGCACTGCGGAACCCGCGCAATCCGACGGGAGCAGACCTCAACCACTCGAACACCGGGTTTGAACTCGCTCGCGGTTCGGTTTAGGCTGCCCGGTTCGACAGGCGCCGGTCAGGCACAGTCCAGCCCCGGCATTCGCCCGCAAGCTGGACCTAGGACGGCGGATAGGTGGGTTTCCGTGGAGCACAGGCGGTACATTCGTGTTTTCGGGGCGCGACAGCACAACCTGAAGAACATCGACGTCGTACTGCCACGCGGGTCCCTCACCGTAATCACCGGTCTGTCGGGTTCAGGAAAAAGTTCACTCGCTTTTGACACGATCTACGCCGAGGGTCAGCGCAAGTATGTCGAATCTCTATCCGCCTACGCGCGGCAATTCCTCGAGCAGATGCAGAGGCCGGACGTCGACCGCATCGAAGGGTTGAGCCCCACGATCGCGATCGAGCAGCGATCCACAGGGGCGAGCCCACGCTCCACGGTGGCGACAACTACGGAAATCCACGACTTCTTACGTGTGCTCTTCGCCCGGGCCGGTCGGCCGACGTGCTGGAGATGCGGTCGGCAGATCACCCGTCAGTCGACAGCCCAGGTCGTGGACGCCGTGCTCACCGGCCCCGCAGGCCGGAGAATCCTCGTGCTCGCCCCCCTGGTTACCGGCCGGCGCGGCGGACACAAGGCCGTACTCGAGCGGATGATCAAAGAGGGTTTCGTGCGCGTCCGGGTCGACGGCGAAGTCTCACTCCTCGAAGAGCTGGACCCACTGCCACCCAATCGCCGCCATGACATCGACGTTGTTGTCGACCGGCTCACGATCAAACCCGAGATGGCCCAGCGGTTGGCGGAAAGCGTCGAGCTCGCCACGCGTCTTTCGAACGGGCGCGTTGTGGTCGCCGTGGAGAGCGCGGAGAAATCGGGTCACTGGATCGACGAGGCCTACAGTGCAGCGCTCGCCTGCCCCGACCACGCGGACGTTCGCGTGGACGAGCTGTCACCTCAACTCTTCAGCTTCAACTCTCCGCAAGGCGCGTGCGAGCTGTGCAGCGGTCTCGGTACGACATTGGAGTTCGATAGAGAACTCGTAGTGCCGGACCCGAACCGTTCGTTGAACGAGGGGGCCGTCGCGGCATGGCGGCACCAGGGCAGACACCTCAACGCGGTCTACGCCCAAACCATACACGAGTTCTGTACACGATTCGGGCTGCTACCCGATGTTCCCTTCCGCAACATTCCCAAGAGGCTCTCCGGTATCCTGATGAACGGAACGACTCGAGATGACGCCGAGAAGTACGGGGCGACGTTCGAAGGCGTTATGCCGAATCTTAGGCGACGCTGGCAGACGACCGAGTCGGAATCCGCCAAGCAGAGGCTCCACGCATTCCTCGGCGAGTCTCCTTGCGAAAGCTGCTCCGGCGCCCGGCTTGGCCGACCGGCGCTCTGTGTGAGAATCGACGGGCGCAGCATTGCCGATGTCGCCCGGATGACAATTGCAGACGCGGATAGACTCTTCGAAACGCTGGCGTTTGACGGCGAGGCCGCGACGGTGGCGGCGCCTTTGCTCAAGGAGATCCGCCATCGCCTGAACTTCCTCTGCGACGTTGGTGTCGGGTATCTGACGCTGGATCGGGCGAGCGCGACACTATCGGGAGGAGAATTCCAGCGCATTCGACTCGCCACGCAGATCGGCAGCCGGCTGGCCGGCGTTTGCTACGTGCTCGACGAGCCGACCATCGGTCTGCATCCGCGCGACACGCGCCGCCTGACCGAGATTCTCACGGAACTTACCGAACTGGACAACACCGTCATAGTCGTCGAGCACGAGGAGGAGGTAATCTCCGGCGCGACGCACATGATCGACATCGGTCCCGGAGCGGGAGCCGCCGGCGGAAACCTGGTTGCCCAGGGAACGGTGGATGAGGTGCTAAGGTCGAAGGAGTCGATTACCGCCAGGTTCCTCACCGGCAAGTCACGGATCGCCCTGCCGGACGCCCGGCGTAAACCCGATTGGCGGCGTGCGGTCGAGGTGCGCGGTGTAACGGCCAACAACCTCAAGGGCATCAGCGCCCGATTCCCGCTGGGGTGCTTCGTGGCTGTGACCGGTGTCTCCGGCAGTGGAAAGAGCACGCTCGTCAACCAGGTCCTTCTGCGAGCGCTCAAGCGACGGATCGACCGAGCGGGACCGCAGCCCGGACCCTACGAGCGAATCGTCGGTAGCGCCAACGTGGACAAGGTGATCGAGATCGATCAATCGCCGATCGGCCGCACACCACGAAGCAACCCCGCCACCTACGTGGGCGTGTTCAACCTGATTCGCGAACTGTACGCCAAGACGCGCGAGGCGAAGATACGCGGTTACGAACCGGCGAGATTCAGTTTCAACGTCAAGGGGGGGAGATGCAGCCTGTGCGAAGGGCAAGGACTCAAGCGAATCGCCATGCACTTCCTTCCGGATGTCTATGTGACGTGCGTCGAGTGCGGCGGGGCTCGCTACAACCGTGAAACCCTCGAGGTTCGGTATCGCGGACGTACCATCGCCGACGTGCTTGCCATGCGCGTCGACGAAGCGACCGATTTCTTCGAGAACTTCGCCAACATCTGCCGGAGGTTGCGGGCCCTAAAGGACGTGGGCCTGGGGTACATGACGCTCGGGCAACCCTCGAACACGCTCTCCGGCGGCGAAGCCCAGCGCGTGAAGCTCGCCGCCGAGCTGCAGCGATCCACGGACGCCAGCACGCTGTACCTCCTGGACGAACCCACAACGGGGCTGCACTTCGCCGACATCCGCAACCTGCTCACGCTGCTCAACCGCCTCGTGGATCGGGGACACACGGTCGTTGTCATCGAACACAACCTGGATGTCATCAAAGTAGCGGACTGGATTATCGACCTGGGCCCCGAGGGAGGAGACGAAGGCGGGCACATCGTAGTCGAAGGCCCGCCGGAAGTCGTGGCGGACTGCACGCAAAGCCACACCGGTCCGTTCCTCAAGAATCGACTGTCCGGAGCGGCCCCACTGAGTAGATCTCGGGCGTAGCCGGGTCGGATCCACGTTGCAGGAAACCGACGAACTCCTCGACCGACCTGTATCCTTCCTCACGTGCGTAGACGATTCCGGACGTATCGAGGATCACGTATGTGGGCGTCCCGAAGACGCCGACACGGCGGGAGAGTTCCTCGTG
>CBDUZY010000341.1:0-4081 GCA_965371825.1 uncultured bacterium | reverse complement strand
GATACATGAACGACATGGTGAGAGCGTCGAAATGACTCAGGTGGGCGCGCTGGCCGATGGCGCTTTGCCACTGCGTGTCCCAAGGAGACAAGACCGTGATCGTACGACACACACCCGGGTTGACCGCACAATCGCAGACCGGGTCGCAGTCGGTAGTGCACAGAGAGAAGGAGCATTGTCCGTAGTGCATTATCGAGTCGAAGTCGTAGCCGTTGCGCGGGTACTCCTTTGCGTCGTCATGGCGATCGAAGTTGTGTCGATCCCAGATGTCGATCCGGTCCTCCTCGATGTGCACGTAGGAGTCACGGTTCGGTCTGGATTGTTCGTGCCACAGTCCCAGAGCGTGACCCAACTCGTGGACGCAGGTCCATTCGCTCCAATTCATGATGTTCACGGTTCGCTCGCCTATTCCGGCTCCGACGGGTGAGCTGTTTGAGGAGGTGGACACGCGGACGCGCAGCCAGCCGGTGTCAAAGTCCTCGTGTGGACGGAAAGTGATCGCCGCTACCGCCGTCCACCGACTCATGGCGTTGAGCATGACCTGCTGCTGTGCGCTGCTGACCGCGTCGTCGCCGTCCGTGTCGAATTCGTACGGAACGATACCGTCGCCCCAGAGTGTCGTCATGTATGCTGCGGCCGTGTTGCTGTAGAAGTCGTCGGGGACAAGTATGTCGCCCTCGATGATCATCCAACCGTCCGGGATGTCGCCGTCATCGAGTTGGGCTGACTGTTGGGCAACGACAACGGCCGCCCCGTGTATTTGAAGCATCGTCAACAGAACGGTCAGATGCCCCGGGAGCCATCGGCCAGTCCCTGCTGTAGTCATGTGTCCTCTCCGTCTTGCCGGTGGCGCGTTCAGTCGTGACACCCGGCGTGTTTCGCATCCGCTCAGGTTCGGTCAATCGCCGAGAATCACCTTACCCAAGTATGGTTGCACCCTGATCGCCCTATCGTATAGACCAACAGAGGAATAGACGCCGCCCCGGATCCACGCCGTGCTACCGCCCGGTGCCTGCGCAGCGGCATCTGGGAAATCCGTGAACGGTCGCGTCAGGGTACCCTCCGAGTCGCCGCCGGAGTATGCATGGTCAACGAAAACGACGTCTCCTTGCCCGTAGATGAATCGCATACCTTCAATATCGCGGTCGCTGAAGTGGTCGCGCTGTCCGATGCGCCCCTGCCACTCTTCGTTCGGCGGAAGAACGGTGATCGTCTGGCCGCCACCTAAAGGACACCACGGGTTGGTCGAGAAATCGCACTCACCGTAGTGCATCAGCGAATCGAAGTCATACGGACCGACCGTACCGGATTCATCTTCCAGGTCGAAGTTGTGTCCCACGCCGGTCTGGATGTTCTCGGTGTTGATCCGGATGAAATCATTTCGGTCAGTCCGAGACTGTTCGTGCCAAAAGCCGAGGGCATGACAAAGTTCGTGCGCCATGATGAAGCGAGAATCCCAGCTCACTATGTAGACGTCCTGTCGCCCCCCCTCCACTCCCACGTACGAAGCGTTTACGTCGGAATGATAGATGTGCACGAAGTTCGACTCGTCGTACCGGGGTACAAACACGACGCCGGCGACCGCCATCCATTCGTCCATGGCTTCGCGCATCGCAGTGCACCGGGTGTCCGACACGTTGTCGTCGAACTCGAAGTAGACGACTCCTCCCGGCCAGTACTCGTTCTCCGTCGAGTAGGTCGCTGCGACGTTGGAGTCGGCGAGTACCAAGATGTCGCCGTCGATGACTGAGTAACATTCTGATACCTGGCGCGGGCCGGCGAGTGAGGCGGTCGTGGAAAGGACGAGGGCGCACACGGTACTGACGAACCCGAGCCGGGCGCTTTCGAGGCGTCCGCGCGTCCGGTGCGGGTGATGTTGGTTCGTTCGGAGTTTCATGGCGCTATTGCAGGGTAACGAGGATCAGGACGAGGCCCGTATCGTGCTCGAGCGATGTCATGGCCTTTCCGAGGATCGCCCCTTGAGCTTTTGCATAGTCGGCAACCTTCATGGCGTGCCCCGGTGTGGCGCTCGTTGTCAGCAAATCACCTGGAGTGATCGGACCGCCGCCGGCATCGCACCGGCACCACACTCGACCGGTCAGTGCCACCGGGTGGTCACCATCTGCGAGTTCCGCATCCGTCGCTTTCATGATCATGCCGGGGTTGAGGTTGTTCGCGCCGCTGATCACGCCGGCCACCTTGCGGTCATACGGCTTAGCGGACAGCTTCAACTCCCCGGGGTTATTCGGATCGATTACGACCACGGTGCCCGGTGCAGCCTTCCGGTCATCGCCTTTCGGTTCGTTTACGGCGAACGGCTCGGCCAAGTCGGAGCCGCCGACGATCTCGAGGATCCGCACACGCGTGGTTCCGTCGGGCAGGAACCTGACCTGACTCGTGTTGTCTCCGGTTCCGCCGTGGTAGCGGATGTTCAGGCTGTCGTTGTTGTCGGCATCGTGGCGGATGTCCCAGTGGGCGCTGCCGGTTTCGGCGAAGTACAGGATCGAATCCTGGCCGGGATCGGCGTCAACGGAAATGGCCGTGTGGCCGGACCCGCTCTTCCTGAATCGGGCGACGACCTCCTGCACAACGTTCCCGCCGACGCTGGTGGCGTCACCACGCACATCCAGCGGGTTCTGTGGGTCTGACGTCGCGATCCCCACGTCACCGGACAGATAGACATCGCCCTCGAAGAAGCCGGCATGGCCGCCGGTGCTGTGTCCATATACGCCGTAGACGGTTCCAACGCCCGCCACGCCGATACCGCCCTCGCCCCGCACTCCGGTTCCCGTGTCGCTTTCGCCGCGGACGCCGTTTCCGCCGGCGTTGTTCACGCCGAGAACGCCTGCACCCATCATCGCTGGAGGGCTGGTGAAGCCGGTCGAACTCGTGCCGAAGACGCCGTACATGTTGCCGCCGAGGTATCCCGAGTTGGCGCTGGGCCCGTGCGTTCCTTTGACGGCCACGCCCAGATCGGCATTCGTCACGTCGAATGCGGGGATGACGAAGCGAGGGTCGGAGCACGCACACGATCCGCTGTATGGCAGGGTCAGCCCCAGGCCGCTCCCGGCCGTCGTCTGGATCGTCCCGTCGGGGAACTTGAAGCCGCCGGAAGTGGATTCGACGAGCCCCGCTACGGAGAGCTGTTCCGTCGGATTCGTTGTGCCGATTCCCACCCCGCCGCTGGCGCGGATAAGGAACTGGTTGCCGGCCGTTGAGTCAAAGTCCGCGTCGGTGGAGTCGGCCCAGACGAAGGCGCCGGCGTGGTTCGCCTTGGCACGCCTCCCGGCTGCGAGGCTGTAATCTGCGAGGGCGCTGTTCTGCGAGCCGCCTGGTATCGTCGCCGCCACACCACCGGTCGTGTTCTCCTGTCCTCCACCGATTGTGGAGGAGTCACCGACGGCGGTGTTGTCCCTACCGCCGCCGATCGTCGTGCGCCCGTGACTCGTGTTGTTGTTCCACCCGCCCGCGATGGTGTTGTACAAAGAGGTCGCGTCGTTGTCCTTACCTCCGCCGACGGATGCGTACATCCCGCTCGCGGTGTTGCCGAGGCCGCCGGATACGGTCGCGTACGTGGCATCAGCCGGATCCCCGTCGTTGTCCCCCGCCTGGTTGTTGCCGCCTCCGCCCACCGTCCCGTGCCCGTCCGTGACGCGGTTCGCGGTCTCAGTGTCGGACGCGTTTGAGGGCCCGCCTCCGGCGATCGTGGCGTAATCCGCGGTGGCCTTGTTCGCCCAGCCGCCTCCGACGACGGCGAACTGATTCTCCACCCTGTTCCCGTGGCCTCCGCCGACCACGCTGGAGGTACCTTCGGCGCGGTTATCTCGACCACCGCTTATGGTAGAGGCGTTGCCGCTGGCCAGGTTGTTCCAGCCGCCGCCTACAGTTGATCGGCCGTTCGTGGCCTGGTTGCCCCAGCCACCGGCGATGGTGGAGTTGGGCCCCCGGGCATCGTTGGCGTACCCGCCGCCGACTGTCGCGTGGTTGGCGTCATTCAAGTCCGTGCCGTCGTTCCCGGCCCGGTTACCTGATCCGCCGCTGACCGTTCCGTAGTTGTCGGTCGTGCGGTTGGGTCGGGGAT
>CBDUZY010000340.1:0-4090 GCA_965371825.1 uncultured bacterium | reverse complement strand
GCGTCGACTTTGAGCACGACGGGATAGCCCAGCCGCTCGCCGGCCGCGACGCAACAATCGACGTCGGAGGCCATCTCGCAGCGGGCGACGGGAACGCCGTAACAAGTCAACAGCTCGAAGCCGGCACGTGCGGAGAGCCACGATTTCCGCTCCCGGACAGCTCCGGCAACGATCGACCGGGCGCGCGAGGAATCCACGTCGGGAAAGACAATGGGCTGGGCGGTGGGCCTCATTCGGAGAGCGGCGTAGCGCCCCATTGCGGCGAGGACCCTCGCCCCGGTCTCCGGCATGTCATACGTTGGCACGCCCGCTTCATGGAGCACCGCGAGCGTCGCGGCCCACCCCTTCTTCTCGGTCATTACAGTTGCGACTATGGGCTTGGGTGACCGGCTGTTGACCTGAGCGATCTCGCGGGCGACTCCCAGCGTATCCACGAAGAACGGCGTGACGAAGTTCAGGAAGATCGCGTCGATACCGTCGTCATCCACGAGGGCGTTCAAGGCGACCGCGAAATGCTCGGGACCGGCCGTTGCCAGCACGTCCACGGGGTTGTTGATCGACGCCTCGGGTAGAAGCTTCTCTTTCAGGAGTGCCTCGGTCGGCTTGGCAAGCGGCGGCATCACCATACCGTTTTCGATCAGTTCGTCGGTGGCGATGATGGCCGGCCCGCCCGTGTTGGCGATCATGCCCACGCGGTTGCCTGCCGGGACGGGTTGGTGTGCGAAACCTATCGCAGCCTGACACAGGTCTTCGATGCTGCGAAAGGCGACGATCCCGGCCTTGTCAAACACGAGGTCGATCGCCGTGTCTTGCTTGACCAGCCCTCCCGTGTGCGACGTCACCGCCTTCGCTCCCTCCGTCGTCCGCCCGACCTTCATAGCTAAGATCGGCTTTGTCCGGGCGACCTCGGTCGCGGCGTCCATGAACGCTCGCGGGTCGGGAAGGCTCTCGATGTGAACGACAATGACCTTCGTGGCCGCATCGTCACCGTAGTGGCGCACAATCTCCGGAATCGAGACATCACACGCGTTCCCGTTGCTGGCGTATTGCCGCACCCCGACGCCCAACTCCGTGATCCGCTGGTGGATCACCTCTCCAACGCCGCCGCTTTGGGCGACAATCGAAATGTGCCCGGCCGTCGGCCTGGTGAATGTGAAGTTACAGTACGCCCGCACAGCGGGATCCGTGTTGATGATGCCCTGACAGTTGGGGCCGAACACGCGAATGCCCGTCTGCTTGGCAATCGCCTTCAATTGATCCTCGAGAGCGGCTCCCTCGGAACCGATTTCGCGGAAGCCGGCCGTGTTGACGATTACGGCTTTGACACCCTTCCTGGCGCATTCCTCGACACAGGCCGGAACATACGTGCTCTTGATGACGACATGGGCGACGTCGCACGGATCGGGAGCGTCGAGGATAGACGGGTACGCCGTAAGCCCGCGAATCTCCCCGCCTTTGGGATTAACCGGGTAGATCGGACCGGCAAAGCCGAAGTCCAGCAGATTCTGGATGATCCGATATCCGATCGTCAGCTCGCGGTTGGACGCCCCCACGACGGCCACCGCCCGCGGCGAGAACAGCGACTCGAGGCCCATGTTCAACACCTCCAAACGAATGATTCCAGTAAAGACGGGCGAACGCGTCCGCGGTCCACCGATCGCCAAGTCTACACCGGACATGACCGCAGTTGAACCGGCTGTCGCCTCTCTCTTTGTTCTCGCGCTCGGGAACCGCCCTAGCGACGTCTGAACACTAAGAACAAGGCAATGATGGGATGGCCGCGGAGAATAACAGGACGGATGACGGCCATCCTGCCCGAATCTGAGCCCAAGCCAGGTAACGCCGCCCGCCGACGGATCAAGGCGGCTGGCATCTGGCACGGGTTTTGCTAGCTTTAGCGGGGGTAGCTGGTTTGCAACCCGGAATCAAGGAGAACTAACGATGGGTGACGCCGACAACCTTAAGATTTGCATCGATTACGACGAGTGCATCGGTGACGGACTCTGCGTGGAGGAGGCTCCCGAAACCTTCGAGATGGACGACGACGAGAAAGCTGTCCTCAAGGAGGGTTCGACCGACAGCCGGGAGAAGATCATCGAAGCCGCCAAATCCTGTCCGCTCGACATCATTAGCGTCGAGGACAAGAAGACCGGCGAGAAGATCTACCCCGAAGACTAGCGGCGGCATCCATCGATCCACAACCGGACTCTCGCCTGGATGTGCCGGTCTGAATGGCATCCTCGGTGGCAGTGGCAGGGTTAAGTGCGGTCGGTAGCGTCGGGCCGGATACCTGCGAGGATTCCCGCGCATGGATGTACCGGAGCAGGCAGCGCTGATCGTTCGGGACATCGTTCTGTCCGGGGTCGGCCCCACACGCCACATCACCCTGAATCGACCCGAAAAGAGGAACTGCCTCACCGCAAAGATGCTGGAGCGGATCGCTGGTGCGATCGGCGGAGCAGCCGACCGCGTGATCGTCCTTTCCGGCCGAGGATCGGCATTCTGCTCGGGCTTGGACCAAGAGGAGTTCGTTCAGGCAGGATCGGCTGACAACCAAATACGACTTCTCATCGAGGTCCTCAGATTGTTCACAGCCCACCCTCGGGCGACAGTGAGCCTTATCGGCGGCGCAGCTCGAGCCGGCGGAGTCGGGCTCGGTTGCTGTGCGGATCTCGTAGTCGTCGATCCGCAGGCCACGTTCGGGATCCCGTTTGACAAGCCCTACCGCCCGATGTCCCCCATCCTGGTCCCAATCCTCGCGGCGCGGCGGAACATCTCCGAAAGAGCGGTCGGTGCGATGTTCGATGAGACGCTCACCGCCGATCAGGCACGGAAGTTGGGGCTGGTGGACCTGCTCGGGCCGGTCGCCGGGGATGACACGCTGAGCGACACCGTGCTGTCCGCTCTGCGAGACCGCGATCTGCTCGGCAAGACCGAGGCTATTCGCCCCCTGAGCCCGACGGTAATCGATGAGGCCTCGCGACGTCGCCGAGCTGCAACGTCTCCGGAAGCCACGGCGGATCTGTTGGACCACCTTGGAAGACAGCGAGGAATCGACCGCGGCGATCTGACATGATCGGAAGGGACCCGCCGATTCGCCTCGGCAAGCCAATCCTCAATCCTCAACCGCCAATCTCCAATCTCGATTCCCAAATCGCTCCGCCTGTCGCTATAATCCTGCGTTCGCGATAGATCGAACGCGACCGTTGGAGGTTGACTGGCGTATGTTCAGATTCGAGCACGTTCGTTTGGAGGGTTTCGGCTACGCTCTCCCCGAGAACGTCGTGAGTTCGACGGAGATCGAGCGGGGACTCGAGCCCATTTACGAGCGTTTCGGCCTGCACGAAGGCCGGCTTGAGCTTATGACCGGCATCCGTGAGCGCCGGTTTTGGGATGAGGGAACGCTGCCGAGCGACGGGAGCACCCGGGCCGGTCGACTCGCCCTCGAGCGAGCCGCCGTTTCGGCCGATCAAATCGAGTGCCTGCTGCATACCTCGGTCTCCCGGGACCACCTCGAGCCGGCAACGGCAGCGGTTGTCCACGACAACCTAGGCCTGCCCGCTCGATCAGTCATGTACGACATCTCGAACGCGTGCCTGGGCTTCCTCAACGGGATGACTTCCCTTGCGAACATGATCGAGCTCGGCCAAGTGAAGCGGGGACTGATCGTTGCCGGAGAGAGCAGCCGACAGCTCGTGCGCACCACGATCAGCCAGCTCCTGAAGGCTCGACATCTGACCCGGCAGGAGTTCAAGGCGGCGTTCGCGTCGCTGACGATCGGCTCGGGGGCAGTTGGCCTGGTGATGGCCCACGATTCGGTTGCCCGAACCGATCACCATCTGATCGGTGGCGCGATTCGAACGGCCACAGAGCACAACCACTTGTGCCGGGCCAGCGCCGACACGGGCTTCGGCGAGGACGCAGCCATGAGCATGACCACCGATGCGGAGAAGCTACTAACCGGCGGCTGTAGGTTGGCCGCCGAGACCTGGGAAGCTCTCAAGAAAACGGTCGGGTGGAGCAACGGGGACGTCGACCGCAACTTCTGCCACCAAGTCGGTTCCGTTCATCGAGACCGCCTTTACGAGGC
>CBDUZY010000339.1:0-4112 GCA_965371825.1 uncultured bacterium | reverse complement strand
CTTCTCGATTGCCTCGCGCGTCAGGCCGGGAACCTTCTCGTCTTCACCACGCACGACGTTGTCGACGATCTGCGCCAGTATTTCCATCATCACCTCTCCTTGCCTTTGAAGGGCTCGTCATTCTGCGAGCAGAGCGCGCAGCCGCTCGCGACAACCTTGTGTCTCACATTCACCGCAGCAGGGATAATCGGTCGGGAGATCGTGAAGTTCCCCCGGCCCCGCGATCAACACGCCGGAGACCGACTTCAACGGCTCCATCAAGAAGCTGTCGCGCAGCGAAACACCGATGTGCTCCGGTTGCAGGTATTCGAAAAGCTTCCTTTGGCCGCTGATGTGCCATCCGCAATAACCGGGGGAGTAACCCAGCACCTTGGTGTCCGGCGTCGCTCGTCCATTGTGCGACAGATGTTCGAGAAAGCGGCCCTCCATTATCCCAGCCAACTTGTCGGCGGCCGCGGATGCCACGGAATCCAACATGCCGGCGAGCGCGTAATCCCTTGCGCCGAAGCCCTCCTCGATCGCCACACAGGTCCGCGCCCCAACCGTAACGACGTAGAGGGCCAGATCGTTCGCGGCCGTGAAGATTTCTCCGACCGGCGTGCGCATCTCGTTTTCACCTTCGCCCTCGAAAACACCCGCAAAGTCGGATGTGGATATCACCCGGTAAAGTCCTACGGGTTCTGCAGTCTTTGCGAACAGGCCAAACGCCGCTTCACAAAGACCTCCGATTCTCTCGGGGACCGCCGCTTCCGCGGGGATACCCTGAAGCGCGTAGACCGCGCCCCGCTCCGGCATCGCCTCGTCGATGGAAAATGTTACCTTCTCATTCATAAAGTGCCGTGAGGAAGTGTATCCATTCCGTACCGCCGAGCCTCCGCCTCCATCAGCCGCGTAAGCTCCGCCTTGACATCGTCAGGCAGTTGCGATGGTCGGTGTTCTCCGATCAACCGCTCCACCTCCGAGTGCGCCCGCTCGCGAAGTGTCCGTCCGCCCTCCTCGCGCCATCGCGAAAGGTTGGCCCGGTCTATCACCGGACCGCTAAAGTGATGCTCCTCCTTCAGGTACTTTCGCGTATGTTTGGATATCAACAGGTGCTTCTCGGCGAGGAGCTCCTCAAACCGAGGAATGGCTGGGAAGTCTTCCTTCGGCTCGATCCCCTTGAGCATCCGCTGCGTCATACCGGCAATCTCATTGTCCACCACCAGTTTCTCGAGGCTCAGGCAGCTCTCGAAATCGAGCATCCCCGGCCCGGAGATGTTGTTGATGCCCGCCAGCGCCGCAAGCGTAGCCCCCATCGACGACTCGAGGCCCGCTTGGGCGTCGAGCTTCTTGGCATCGCTCAGTCCTATGTACGCCTGCGTGGGCAGCCCGAGTGCTTTACCGATCTCGTTGCAGGCGCAGTCGGTCATCATCGTTTCGATCGCGCCCATCGGTGTGGTCTCATAGCGAACATCGAAGAGAGCCGGTGATCCGCCCCAAAGCACCGGCGTGCCCGGGTTGGTTAGCTGGCTTATGACCACGCCGCTCAATGTCTCAGCCGTGTGTTGCACCAGCGATCCCACCACCGTCACCGGGGCGACGAAGCCCAGCAAAGGCATCGATATGTACTCGACCGGAATGGAATACTTCGCGCAGTCGACGACGTTCTGCGAGGTGACGTCACTCCACTTTAGTGGAGCCGTCGGGCAACAGGAGAACATGGTGAGGGGCTTTTCCTTCAGCGCCGTTTCCGTACCGCGCACGGCCAGTTGAAGATCCTTCATGATGTTGAAGGCGTCGATCGTGAAGGCTCCCGTCACCACCGGCTTCTCGCAAAACATCAGGTTAATAAACAAGCGGTAGCTGTCGGAGATGTTCTGATGCACGTCCGCCGGAACGAGGGCCGTGCTGATTGATGCGATGTTATCCAACCGACTGGTGAGCTTCGCGAAGCGAACCAGGTCGCCCGCCGTCGGTCTTCGCGCCTCGTTCGTCTCGTAGTCGAGAACGCTAATGGCCGCGGAACCCGGCGTGAAGTGCACGTTGTGCCCCGATAAATCGTGCGTCTTGCGTCCAAGCACGTCGTAGAGCTCAAAGCCGCGCGGGGCGGACTCGAGCGCCTTGTCGATGATGTCGTCGGTGAGCATGGCGCGCTTCGCTTGGGAGTCGATCGTCGCTCCATGATCCGAAAGCATCGACAGAATGCCGTCGTTGTGGATCTCCAGGCCCAGTTTGCACACGACACTCCGCGCTTCGGCAATGATCCTCTCAATAAGATCATCGTCCAAGAATCTCACGATTGGTCTCATCTCAGGGCTCCTTGAATCCGCTTTCGACGCTGCTCCGCACGCAGGCTCGCCATAGACCGGCAACAACATAACGGAAGACTCCCTGGCGACCAAGCGCCGACGAACGCAACCGGGCGGCGCTCGATGGCTGAGCGCTGATACCTTCGGCAGGTCAGTTGCCCTCCCAAACCCTTGGTGATAAGCACTTGAATAGCTTCGCAGGAGTCGTTACAGTCCAAGAGGGGGTGGATCGATGAAACGCATCCGGATTCTCAGCGGAACCATTATCGCTACCATGTGCGTTGGCGCCCTGGCACCGGCGGATCAGCCGTCAGCCGCCCGTGGCGATTCCGCCTCTCGAGACGCCGCCCCCAACTCCATCCGCTCGTCCCTAACTCCAACCACCCCGCTCGAGGTTCCGGAGGGCCAACCCGCATCTCTGGAAGCTCTCGGACGACGTGCCGTTGAACCGGCGGGAATCTGGACCTTCGGCTCCTACACCAGCGTCCAGGTCAACATCGACGACAACGGAAACAACATCATCGGTGACGCCGCCAACGAGCCGTCTATCGCCGTGGATCCGACAACCCCAAACCGGATCGCCATCGGCTGGCGACAGTTCGACACTACCGAGGATTCATTCCGTCAAGCCGGTTGGGGATACTCGCGAAACGGCGGACGGTCATGGGCGTTCCCCGGTGTGCTCGAGCCCGGCATCTTCCGATCCGACCCGGTCTTGGACTTCGACGCCGACGGCAACTTCTACTACAACAGCCTCACATCCGACGAGACCGGCTACTGGTGCAAGGTCTTCAAGTCGACCGATGGCGGGGCGACGTGGGACGCTGGAGTCTACGCTCACGGCGGCGACAAAGCGTGGATGGCTGTCGATCGCACCGGCGGCATCGGAGACGGCCACATCTATACCGCGTGGGACTACGCCGGATGTTGCGGCGATGACTGGTTCAACCGTTCGACCGACGGCGGCAACACCTTTGACTATCCCATTCCGATTCCAGAGCAGCCGATCTGGGGCGTAACGGCCGTCGGACCGGACGGCGAAGTGTACGTTGCCGGTCGTCGCTACTCGACCAACACCCAGTTTGTCGTCGCCAAGTCGACAACCGCCAAGGACCCGCAAGCCCCGCTCGCTTTCGACTTCGCCGTCCAGGTAGACCTTGGCGGGGACCACCTCTACTACATCGGGGGAGGTACGGAGGGTCCCAATCCTCAAGGACTGCTCGGACAGGTGTGGGTTGCCGCGGACTACTCCGACGGCCCGACACGAGGAAACGTCTATCTCCTCAGTTCGGTCGATCCCCCCGGCGACGACCCGCTCGACGTACACCTGGTGCGCAGCACGGACGGCGGGCTCACCTGGAGCGATCCCGTTCGCGTCAACGACGACCCGAGTGGTGGCAACGCATGGCAGTGGTTCGGAACGATGTCGGTCGCGCCCACCGGACGCATCGACGTCATCTGGAACGATACACGCAACGACCCGGGCGGTTTCGACTCGCAGCTCTATTACTCGTTCTCCGAAGACGCCGGCGAGACTTGGTCCACGAACGAACCTCTAAGTCCGTCGTTCGATCCACACCTCGGTTGGCCCAGCCAGAACAAACTCGGCGACTACTACGACATGATTTCCGATACCGTCGGTGCCAGCGTCGCTTACGCCGCCACCTTCAACGGCGAGCAGGACGTCTACTATCTGCGGATCGGCGACTACGACTGCAACATTACCGGCGTCGGCGACGCGACCGACGACGCCAACGAAACCTCGACCGACTGGGATCTCAACGGCGTACCCGCCGAATGCGACCCGTATCGCATTCCCGCTGT
>CBDUZY010000338.1:0-4117 GCA_965371825.1 uncultured bacterium | reverse complement strand
TGTTCAGCACGAAGGAGCGATATCCGTATCTGCAACCGGATGTTCGCCCCGAGCTGCACTCTTATGCCGCTACGGTTCTCGAAGCGCTGGAGTCTCCCGCGATTCTCATCAACAGCGTCGATGACCACGTGCATTTCCTTTGCCATCTATCAAGAAACCACGCGGTTTGCCAGGTGATCCAGAACGTCAAGACCAGCACCTCCAAGTGGCTCAAGACCAAAGGCGATGTGCTGAGCAAGTTTGGATGGCAAAACGGATATGGCGCGTTCTCCGTTAGTCCTTCACAGGTACCTTCGGTCCGTAGGTACATCGAGGACCAACAGAGCCACCACAGGAGGATCTCGTTTCAGGAGGAGCTGCGCGGCCTGTTAGCCAAGCACGGACTCGAGTTCGATGAACGCTATGTGTGGGGTTAGTGACGATATGGGAAATGTTCATTTCGCCCCTTCAGGGCTGTATCTGCTCGTTGCCTTGCCGACCCAGGGCGTTGCCCTGGGCTTCTATACTGCGCCCCTTCGGGGCTCGGACGCTCGGAACGGAATGACGGGCTAGCGGTCACATGGCGACGAAGAAGCGAGTAGAGGTAAGGAAGGCAAAGAAGGCCGCAAGCCAGCGGGCCAAGCACGCCCTACAGCCGCTAAGAACCAAAGGTATGGGAAAGAGGAAGAAGACAACACGAGCCAGGCGGCGGGCTAAGCCCGCCCTACAACCTGTGCAAACGCCGACACTGGGCGCATCGGCGGCGGGCGACGTTGACGTCAACTGGCTCACCGTCGTCGGGGCTCGGCACAACAACCTCAGGAACATCACCGTCGACATCCCGCTCGGAAGGTTCGTGTGCGTTACCGGCGTTTCGGGATCGGGCAAGAGTTCGCTGGTCAACGACATCATCCGCGAGGCGCTGGCCCGCGATCTGAATGGGGCTGTAAAGGTCAACCCCGGCGACCACGATCGAATCGAGGGGCTCGAGCACCTCGACAAGGTCGTCGACATCGACCAATCGCCCATCGGGCGCACGCCGCGGTCGAACCCGGCTACCTACATCAAGGTCTTCGACGAGATCCGCGCCCTGTTCGCCAGACTCCCCGACTCGAAGGTCCGCGGGTACAAGCCCGGTCGTTTCAGCTTCAACGTCCACACCGGTAGGGCCGGCGGCGGCAGGTGCGAAGCGTGCGAAGGCAACGGGGCCAACAGAATGGAGTTGGAACTCCTGGCCGACGTGTGGGTTTCGTGCCCGGTGTGCGGCGGCAGGCGCTTCAGCCGCGAAACGCTCCAGATCCTCTACAAGGGCAAGAGCATCGCCGACGTGCTCGAGATGGACGTGCAGCAAGCCCTCGAACACTTCGAAAACGTGCCCAAGGTCGCCGCGATGCTACGGACTCTGCACGACGTCGGCCTCGATTACATGAAGCTGGGCCAATCGTCCACCACGCTGTCCGGCGGAGAGGCCCAGCGGATCAAGCTCGGCCGCGAGCTGGTCAAGAAGTCGACCGGTCGGACCCTCTATCTGCTCGACGAGCCGACGACCGGCTTGCACTTCGCCGACATCAAGCGGCTTCTCGCGGTGCTGCACGGGTTCGTCGACGCCGGGAACACGGTGGTCGTAATCGAGCACAATCTCGATGTGGTCAAGACAGCCGACTGGGTGCTCGACCTGGGCCCGGAAGGGGGCGTCGACGGCGGGCGAATCGTCGCCGAGGGAACTCCGGAGAAGATCGCGCGGTCGAAGGGGTCCTACACCGGCGCCGTGCTGCGCGGGGCGCTCGAGGGCGTATCAACAGGGCGCGGGACAAGAACCGCGGCAGGCGCGAATAAGCGCAACGGAAAGCAGCGCAACGGCCGTCGGCGGAAGAGCGACGTGATTACCGTCGTAGGGGCGAAGCAACACAACCTCAAGGACATCACCGTCGAGATACCTCGCGGTAAAACAACCGTCTGCTGCGGACCGAGCGGCAGTGGAAAGAGCAGCTTCGCCATAGATACAGTGTACACCGAGGGCCAGCGGCGCTACGTCGAATCGCTCAGTGCTTACGCGCGCCAGTTTCTCGGCAGGCTCCAACCGCCCAAGGTCGACCACGTACATGGCCTGTCACCGGCGATATGTATCGAACAGAAGAACACGGTCAGGTCACCGCGGTCCACGGTCGGCACGGTCACGGAAATCTACGACTACATGCGCGTGCTGTGGACGCGCATAGGCCAGCCGCACTGCCCCGAGTGCAAGGTCCCGATCGGAACGCAGGCGAGCGACGAGATCGTCGACCGGATTCTCGCCATGGGTGAGGGCAGGAGGATCTTGCTGCTCGCCCCGGTGGAGCCGACCGGACAGGAGACGTTTCAACATCTGTTCGAGCGGGAGCGGGCCAACGGCTATGCCCGCGTACGCGTTGACGGGATCCTCCGTTCGCTCGACGAGGCGATCGACATCGACGCGAGACGAACGCACTCAGTGGAGCTGGTCGTGGACCGCGTCGTTGTACGGAAGACCCAGGCCGCCCGCATTACCGACAGCGTCGAGCAGGCTCTATCCGTCGGGCAGGGGACGTTGATTGCCCAAACCGTGGAAGAGGATGCGACCCTGGCGGGTGTAGCCCGATCGAATACGGGCAAACCGCGCAGGCTGAAGCCTGCGGCTCGGGTGGAGGAGCTTCGCTTCTCGCAGCACTTCGCCTGTGACCGTTGCGGCACTAGCTTCGACGAGATGACGCCACACCACTTCTCGTTCAACAGCCGCATGGGGTGGTGCGAGGCGTGCGAGGGGCTCGGCCTCCAGCAGGGGGCAAGCCCATCGGCAATCGTAGTACACCCCACGCGCCCCATCGCGGACGGGGCGATCATAGGCTGGGGTGTGCTCGAGCCGGGCTCGAAGCTGCACCTACTGGCGAGTGCCCTTGCAGATCACATCGGGTTCGACTTGAGCAAACCATGGGATCGGCTAGCCGAAACGCAGCAACTGGAGTTTCTCCAGGGGTGCGGTGACGAGTGGATCGAGGCGACGCCGCGTCGCAAGTCGGGATCACGACGCAAGAAAGGTTTTGCAGATGACCTCACCGGGCTTCGATTCCAATGGCGCGGTTTTTTCCCGGCCATAGCCCGGGCCACGCGCTCGAGCCGCAAGTACCGCGACAAGCTCGTGGACCTGGTGACCGACGTGCCGTGCGAGGCATGCTCCGGCGGGCGACTTCGCCCTCAACCGGCGGCCGTTCGTGTGGGCGGGGCAACGATCCACGAAGTCCGCCTTCGTCCGCTGGGGAGAGCACTGGAGTGGTTCGAGCGACTTCGCCTCGACGCCCGCCAGCGCAAGATAGCCGGCGAGCTGATCCACGAGATCGTCTCGCGCCTGCGGTTTCTGGTCGACGTCGGTTTGGACTATCTGTCGTTGCACCGGCCGGCGGCGACGCTTTCCGGCGGCGAATCCCAGCGGATTCAACTTGCCTCGCAGATCGGCACCGGTCTCACCGGCGTTCTCTACGTGCTCGACGAACCGACCATCGGTTTGCACCCGCGCGACAACCGCCGGCTCATCGAGGCCCTGAATCGTCTCCGCAACCTCGGCAACACGCTGCTGGTCGTCGAGCATGACCGCGAGATCATCGACTCGGCCGACCACGTGCTCGACTTCGGACCGGGCGCGGGGGCCTTCGGCGGCACGATCACCGCGGCGGCGAGTCCTGCGCGGCTTCGATCGAAGCGTGCCTCGCTGACCGGCCGGTATCTGTCGCAAAAGGAGGCGATTCCCGTTCCGTCGAACCGTAGGCCGGTCGAGGCCCATCACGCGAAAGCCAATGATGTCCGATGGCTGAGCATCGACGGAGCCCGTGAGCACAACCTCAAGGAGATCGACGTCGCCTTTCCGCTCGGTCGATTCACGTGCGTTACAGGAGTATCCGGGAGCGGCAAGAGCACGCTGGTAAGCGCCGTGCTGTACAACGCCCTTGCCGCCCGAATCCACCGTGCCCGACTCGTCGCCGGCGGGCACGAGCGCATCACCGGGATGCGTCACATAGACAAGGTGATCAGCGTGGACCAATCGCCGATCGGCAACAGTCCGACGAGCAATCCGGCAACCTACACGGGCGTGTTCGACGCGATCCGCGAGCTGTTTGCCAAGTTGCCC
>CBDUZY010000337.1:0-4119 GCA_965371825.1 uncultured bacterium | reverse complement strand
TCGAAGCGATGAGACACGGCATGTCGCCGCAGGACGCCTGCCTGCACGCTCTCGAACGGATCGTTCACGCCACGAGAGAACCGCGACTCAAACGGAAGGACGGACGGCCCAACTTCGACGTGAAGTTCTATGCCCTCGCCAAGGACGGACGCTTTGGGGCGGCCTCCATTTGGTCCGGCGCCGAATTCTCTGTCTTCGCCGACGGCCGGAATCGACACGAGAGTTGCGCCCACCTCTTCGAACGACCGCCTGAAATGCAGTAACATCTGTCGCGGAGTAACAGCGGAAGCGCGCCCCGGCGGGCGGCGCCGCGTGGTATCGCTCTCGAGAAGCGGGAGATCGCGGGCTGCTGCCCACGAGCATGCCCCAAGCTCCTGGACTATCTTGGTTTGTGCACGAATCGTACCGGGCACCGCCCGGTCTTAGGTTGAGGGCCCTCACCCGCCGCCTTTACGCGTCAGCCCGAATACGATCCCACCAGCGACGAGGAGGATAAGTCCGATTGATGACCACTCCATCGATCCGTTCCTTTCTTCAGAACTCCAATGCCTCACACCTAAGAACTCCAATACCTCACACCGAGTATCATATGCGGACCGTCAAGAACCTGTCGATCCGCCTTCCCGTTTTGCAGATACCGGCTGTTTCCCGCCGCTCCTCCACTTTACTCGAACTCCCGGCGCACACTCCAGGCCTCGTCCGCCCGATAGTCCCGGAACTTCGCAGGGAAGTTCTTGAATCGAGCACTTGAATCTGTCGACGATCCCGTCTTTGTACGATAACGCTCTGAGAGTGTTCGCACGCTTTTGCAGAGTCCAATAAACGGGGTACGGTATATGAACCCTCTGAAGATCGGCAACGTCATCCGAGTGGACAGCGGCTGCATTGAGGTCCTGATTACGGTAAACGACCTCGATGTCGTCCACGAAGATCAAACTTATCGCGTGGGCCAGCTCGGCTCGTACGTGACCATCCCGATGGACACCCGCACGCTCGTCGGGTTCGTGGTCAGCACCGGTCGCCAGGAAGTCACCGTTGTCGACGTCGAGCCACAACTCCTCATGAAGGTCCAGTTGCTCGGGGAGATCCAGGCCGGCCGCTTCGTTCGAGGAGTCAACGAGTACCCCATCGTCGGGGACGACGTTTGGGTCGCGGTCCGCAACGACTTCGAGTCGATCTTCGGCAGCTTCGACCAGCTCCTCGCAGGGTCGAAGCATCCGCAAAGTTTCACACTCGGTCAGTTCGCCCTGAATCCCGACTTCGAGGTCAAGGTTCTTGGGACCGAGCTGCTCGCCAAGCACGTTTCCCTCCTCGGCAACAGCGGTAGCGGAAAGAGCTGTACGACGGCTAAGATCCTCCAGGAGATCCTGGATCTCAATCAGTCGCAGGTAGTCCTCTTCGATATGCACGGCGAGTACCGGTCGGCCTTCAGTGACGACGACGGCCAGATTAACGCGAACGTGACTTACCTCGGCGTCGACGACCTGATCCTGCCGTACTGGCTTCTCAAGTACGAGGAACTCGAAGCCTTGTTCGTCGACAAGTCCAACCCGCTGCACGTCTCCACCCAGATTTCGTTTCTACGTTCCGCCCTGCTGGAGTTCAAGCAGGACGCTGCGGCCGAGCTGGGGCTTACGAAACTGCTGACGCTCGACACGCCGATCTACTTCTCTCTCGAGAGGCTCAAGACGTACGCGGAGAACCTAAACGACGCCCGCTACGTGCTCAACGACGACCACCTGGCGTTCAGCGCTCTCTCACTCCGTTCGTTGCCGATCGACGAGCAGCAAAAGCTCATGCGGCAGTCGCGCTGCCAGTTCAACCGTGGCAACCCCGAGGGCGAGACGCCGCATCCGCTCTTCTTCGGAAAACTGCTCGGCTTCATCGACCAGATCGACACCAAGTACAACGACCGCCGGTACGAGTTCCTGCTCAACCCGCTCGCCCACGGGGAAAAGTCCCGCTTCTTCCGCGACGAGTTGAGTAACGCCAGCGGGTCCGCTCAAACTTCGCGGCTGATGAACCACCTTATTCGCCTGCTGACCGGCCGCCTCGAGCCGAGGAGCAATCTGACGATCATCGACCTCTCGGGCCTCCCCTTCGAGATCGTCGATGTCACCGTGGCGGTGCTCACGCGTCTGATGTTCGATCTGAACTTCTGGACTCCCGCCGTCCAGCGCCATCCGAGCCTGCTGGTCTTCGAGGAGGCCCACAACTACATCCCGCGCGTCGAGCACGGACGTAGCTTCGCCAAGAAGGCCGTGGAACGCGTCGCCAAGGAAGGGCGAAAGTACGGCGTCAGCGCCATGGTAGTGTCGCAGCGTCCCTCAGAGCTGTCCGAGACCGTCCTCGCCCAATGCAACAGCTTCATTGTCATGCGGCTCAGCAACCCCGAGGACCAGAAGTACGTCACCAAGGTCGTCGGTGATCATTTCGCCGGCGTAATCCAGATGCTTCCCGTGCTCAGGCCCGGTGAGGCCTTCGTGATCGGTGATAGCGTGCTCATGCCCATGAGGACCAACGTAACAATGCCGTCCCCGCCGCCGCTTAGCGCCAACCTCGACTTCTTCGGCGCCTGGTCCGCGGGCACCAGCGAGTTCGAACTCGATGACGTGATCGACCACTGGCAGCGTCAGGACCGACGGAGGCTGGACGACACCGAGGATCTTGAACCGGTCGCGCCGCAGGAGAATAAGACGAATGTGGGGCCGCCGCCGACTCCGTCCGTCCGCCCACCGGCCCCGGTTCCGGCCCTCGCCCGACCCAAACTGGCCGGGCGTCCCGCAGCCGCAACAGCCCGCAAGTCCAAATGGCTGCCCGGGTGATCTTTCCCCGCCGTCACTACCTTCGTACAATAAGTCACAGGTGGAGTGGGCGAAGGCGATCGCCCAACCGGTATCGAACTCCGTTCGACATCGCTCGGGAGGAAAGTCCGAACTGGGCAGGGCACGGTGGTTGGTAACGCCAACCCGGCGCGAGCCGAGGGAAAGTGCCACAGAAAAGATACCGCCGGAGAAACGCCGAAACATCGAAACGTCGAAACACTACAACCACGTAATTTTTACTTTTTGACGTTTCCTTGTTTCGACGTTTCTCCGGTAAGGGTGAAATGGTGCGGTAAGAGCGCACCGCGCGGTTGGTGACAACCGCGGCAGGGTAAACCCCACCGCCAGCAAGCCCAAATAGGCAGCGAGAGGCGGCCCGCCTCGCTGAATGCGGCACGTCGAATGACGAATCTCGAATTCGCCGCTCGACGCTTGCGGTTCTGAAGCTGCGGGTAGGGTGCTCGAGCCGGCGGGCGACCGTCGGCCTAGATAAATGATCGCCCATTCGCTTCGGGCGAGGGACATAATTCGGCTTACCCGCCCACACCACCCGGTTTCGTTTGGGGACTGACTACTGGAGATTGCCGAGCGCCGGCGACTACTCCGCAGACGAAGTCTGGAAGTTAGTGCCATACACCTGTCGCACAACGTCCGCGAATCGGTCCGGCAGATCTCCAGGGGATGACGGCGGAGGCTCTCCGGGTTCCTCGCCTCCGCTTGTGTTGCGCGGGCGACCTTCGTATCGCCGGTTCTCCGCCAGGACCCGGGCGAGCTTGGCCAGGTCGTCGGTCGGTATTTCCTCCACATCCGAAGCTAACCGTTCATAGACGTGGCCGACGAGCAGCAGATACGCCCGGCGCTCCCACAAATCCGGATTGGACAAAGCGAACTCGCCGAATACTTGATCGATGATCGAAGCCACTGACGCCTGTCGCCGACGGTGGGCACCGACCTTGTCTTTCCATTCCGCGCCTTCGTCCGCACCATCATCAGTGCACACCGTGGCCGAGGCCTCGCCGGTGGACGACGAGAGTTTGTTGAGAAAGTTCCGCAGTCGTAACCGCGTCACGCCGTAACGCTTCCGGATTCCGAACCGCTTATCGAGTTGCTCAATCTGCTCCCGTGTCGGCGGGATTTCCCCAGTGACGGCCTTCCTGAGTTCCGCCAGGAGGTCCGGCGGCAGAACACGGTCGATCGGAGGCGGGCGCTGGCCCTTGGTCTCACGCCGCTTGGACCGCAGCGCGAGGCGTCGCCCGGCGCCGACCTCTTCCGTCGCCGCCCGGCCATTCCCAGA
>CBDUZY010000336.1:0-4125 GCA_965371825.1 uncultured bacterium | reverse complement strand
CTGGACCCGTCAAGCCAACCATAGAACTCGAAGCGGCGACAAGTGCTCCAGAGCAGCCCTTCGCGAACGTCGGTCTTGTCCAGAATGGTCCGCAGGAGCGTCGGAACTTCGCAGGAGGGTCGCTTGATCCTGCGCAGGCTCGCGAGATCGGTGTGTTGGATTGCCGGACCACGACCGTCGCGAATCCGCCCGGGCATCGACATGCCGATCATCACCAGCGAGTCGGTGTCGTGCTCGGCCGCGTTCCCCGACCTGCTCGACCTGGGCAATGAGCCTATTTCTCTGACCGGACCCTTCATCGGTCGCGGTCCGCGCAGAACCAGGTGCTTCATAGCGGATATGAACGACGCCGACGTGTTCAGTGCCGGGCACAGATACATGTCCGCACCACCTTCCTCCACCAGCGCTCGGCATCGAACGTCGATCTCCTCGAGTGTCTCGAGGCAATCCGCGGTGAAGCTTATCGGGCAGAGAAGTATGCGTTTCTCTCCGGCGGCGACGAGCTCCCCGAGCACTTCGTCCGTGAACGGCGACAGCCACTCGGCGGGACCGAAACGGCTCTGGTACGCCACGCTCATTCGGTCCGCGGGCCAACCCAGTCGTTGCCCCACCAACGCGCACGTCCGCGCCGCCTGCGTCGGATAGGGATCGCCTCTCCGAACGTACGACACGGGCAGTCCGTGGAGCGTGAATAGGAGGAAGGCCCGGTCCGGCGCGAGACCGTGGGAATGGGCGTACTGCTCAAGCAACTCCGTCTGGGAGTTGATGTAACCGTGATCGTCGTGCCAGTTGACCCGCGTGGCCACGTGAAGCCCGTGGTATCCCCTCTCGAGATACCGGTACACCTCCCGCATCGCGGTGCCGGTGGTCGGCCCGCTGAAATGCGGGTACATGGGGACGACGACCAGCTCCTCGATTCCGGCCGCCTCGATCTCGCGAAGCGTGTCCGGAATCGACGGCCTTCCATAGCGCATCGCTACGAATACACGCCACCCGTTAGGCAGCGCGGACTCCAGGGCAACGGCCTGGGCGCCCGTGATACCGGCCAGCGGTGATCCCTCCTCCGTCCAAATCGTTCGGTACTTCGCCGTACTCTTTGGGGCGCGGAGGCGGGCGATGAGTCCCCCGAGCGGTGCATTGAACCACCCCAGTCCTCGAGGCAATCTGATCACGGCTGGATCGGAAAGAAACTCGCTGAGATAGCGGCGTACAGCCGGCACCGTAGCTTCATCCGGCGTGCCGAGGCTGATCAATAGAACTCCGCGCGCGGGCGGGGCATGTGCGTCGGGTCCGCAGCACCCACCTCCACCTGGCACGGTCTCGTTATGGAACGAACGCATGGACTTTCTCCGAAGCGTTGTGCAACTCTGATGAACACCTGCGCTTCGACGCCGACCTGCATCGATACCTGCGCGTTTGGTACTGTCAGTCTTAGTGGGGTCGGCCTGGAAACCGACGATCCGGGCGAGGATTGCCTGGCCCGAGGACGAGATGATCGTTAAGCAGGAGGAGCGCGCAAGAGGAACACGCGGCGGGCGAGGACCCAGCAGCGCGGTCGGAACACGTCGAGCCACGTCGTGTCCGCGGAACGCGCCGACACGGAAAGATTGCTCGATGTTGTTCTGTGGCGGGCAAACTCGAGTCTGGTAAGCCTACGAACGACCCGCGTACTGCCCGCGAGCCATGAAGCCGCCACGAGCGTTGTGTACTCCGGAATGACCGTGGCACCGTCGTCCGGCCGAAGAACGTCCACGTGCAGAAGCGCGACTATCATGCACAGGGCGAGGCATGAACGGCGATCGGTTCGCAGACGCAGGAAGCTAACGTCGACGATCTTCAGGGCAAAAAACAGAACGGCAACTGTGACCAGCAGGCAGCCGCCGAGCAACTCGCCGTTGACACCGCCCTCGCTGAAGGACCGCCAGGCACCCAACATCCCCTGGGCGTGGGCAACCATCATCAAGAGCCAAAAAGCTCGGCGCAGCGGGTTGGGAAGCCGCAGAGGTTGTCTGCGGGGCTGGGTGTGAGGTGAGCTGTCTTGCTTTTGGTGCGTCACATCCATGCTTCCTGCCACGGCACAGCCATTCTAGCCCGGAAGGCCCCAAAAACGAAAGGGCCTTTCTCAGTTCTGAGGATTCGGCACGACCCGACCCTCGGTAGGGGCGCACAGAAGCCCTCAATACCATAATACGATCTTCGTATATGCCCCGGCACGCCGCGTACCCGCTACTTAGGCTCCCAGGCAGGCCGGCCATGACGCCCCATATTCAATCCGTACTGACTGTCCTTACTTCATTAACGGCTTATCGCACCGACGCCTCTGCCCTACTCCACCTCGAAGTAGAAAAACGGCGGAACGGTCAGAGCCGCCACTCTGTCGCCGCCCGTAGTCTCCTTGGCAACGCTCAGGGCGTGATCCAAGTTCGGCGACCACGAGACTCCCAGCTTCTTGGCGGCTGTATCATCCTCCGGGCCAACGAGGATCACCTTGGACAGGTACTTCAACGCGTACGTGGCCCAATACCAAACCGTAAACGGATGAAACCCGTGGTGGGCGTATCGACGGCGGTAGCAGTCGACGAGGAACGGATCCCGGGCGAACGACTCCTGGAAGTTCTCCTGCATCTCGAACGGATCTTTGGTAACCGATAGAACTTCGTCGTAGAACTTCTTGTAGGCGACATGGTATTCCTCGTGGAACACCTCGAACGTGGGATTGAGGATGATGACCGCTCCGCCACGCTTGACCAGAGGCTTGTTGTAGAACCAGTTGAACACGTAACCCAGAACGTCGCTGACGACGAGCACGGGGTTGATCCGCGCCCCGACAGCGTAGGGGCTAAGGTCCGGCAGGCCGAAGACGACCGTGTCGTACTGCCCGGATGCGGGCACGATCATCTGATCTTTCATAATCTGCAACGTCCGGGCGTGGACGGGATCGATCGCCCCGGCGTTGATCTCGATCGGATCGTAGGCACCCCGTACTCCGCGCAATATTCCCTGCCTGACAGGCTCCGGCAGTAGCGCCAGGGCGGGAGGCGTAGCGCCCTTCAGGAACCGCTCGAACAGGTTGCATCGCTCGTTCGGTTTTCCGAGGTAACGCAGGTGGGCGGGATAGGTGGCGCCGTTCATGGCCGCTTCCATCACCATGATGCGGCAGTGCTTCTGGATGACACGGCTTATGCGCTCGACACACTCGTGCATCTTGGAGCCTTCCGGCTGCATGACGTGGGGGCTGTCGGCGGTCATCTTCGGGTGGTGGTGAGCGGCGATGGAATCGTACGTACCCAGGCCCACGGCGACGGACTTGTGACCGCCGTTGAGCGGAATCTGGACCGAGTCGACGTAGATCACCAGGTCGCTCTCGACAACCCCCTTCCATATCTGAACCGGCTCACCTTCCTCCGTCTCTTCGAGGTCGACCGTGTTGTCGCGGTCTTCGGCGTCGGAGTTGTCGAGCTGCTTCGGATAGAACTCCGTCATGATCTTGGTGCCGACCATCTGGGCCAGCTCGTGCTTTTTCATTTTGCGGTGCAAGGCCACCGCGCACACTAGTTGGATGTTCTCCTTGCGGACACCGCACGAGTAAAGGAGTGGCAGCAAAGCCTCGAGGGACTGCTGACGTATATCCGGTTGTGGCGTGGGCGGGAACGGCTGGCAGTTGTCGTCGAAGGCGATCAGGACCCTGGACGAGCGGTCTACGAGTTCGTCGAGCGGCGGCATCCCGATCGGTTCCCGGAAGGCGCGGGTGACAGCCTCGGGCACTCCCGACCGCTTGATGCCGGCGATTTCCTTCGGAGCATAAAAGATACTCGCTCCGTCCGGTATGCGCGCGTTGATGATGTTGTTGCCGGAGTAGGTCAAGTACTTCATGTCTGAATGCCGCAAAAGAGGCTCGATTGAATCTTCGGCCGATAGTGGCCGGGATTGTACCGGTCCGACGGCGCTGGTCAATTGGCGGCTGCGTCACGACATCGCTTCGATGCTTGGACGAGAATTCACCGCGGCTCCGGTGGTCCGACCTGCCGACGAAAAGTACAAGAACGTACAGCGCTGTGACTTTCGCGTGGTGCCGGCGGAGTCTACAGTTTGGCGATCACAAGCAACCCGGCGCGCTCTTATCAC
>CBDUZY010000335.1:0-4129 GCA_965371825.1 uncultured bacterium | reverse complement strand
GCCACAACCAACACGACACGATCTACGGCCCATTCTACCTGCGGGTCAGCAACGAGGCGGACGCTCTGTGCAAGGAGTGCCACGCCCCGCGCGACAGAGGGCTGGGAGAGGGCGGTTCTCACCCGGTGGGCTTCGCGTACCCGGCCGGCGACGGGGAGTATCCGAACCATGACCAGCTAGCTCCGCTGCTCATCAAAGACGGCATGGTCGAGTGCATGACCTGTCACGATCCTCACGCGGCTGACTCCGGTGGGGCAAACGACGGCGACGGCGACGGTATGTTGCTTCGCAGCGCCAACGACGAAACACATTGCCGGATTTGCCATACGGAGCACATTGCCCACGAGGTGAGCGGCGACTGGCAGCCGACCTGCCGCGAATGCCACTCGGTCCACGACGTCGACAACGAAAACGTCGCACTGATCGCTCGCGAGATCAACGGAACGCCCGTGCGTTTCGCCGAGGGCGGCGCCGCGTGTGGCGATGGGCGCGAGTACATCCACGGTTCCTGCGATCCACCGAGCTACGACGGCGTGTGCGAGGTCTGCCACACCGACACGGACTATCACCGCAACAATCCCGAGCTGGATCACGCTCACGAGGCCGATGTGCGTTGTACCGATTGCCATCTGCACAGCCTCGGCTTCCTGACCTCCTGCACGACTTGTCACGGCGAGCCGCCCGACGGAGTGGAATCCCCGAACCGTGCCGGCGCCCACGCGGTCCACTTCACAGCCCCGTACGGTCCAAACATCGCCGATTGCTACCTCTGCCATGCGTCCGAGGACGAGGACACCCATGACAACGGCCAACCAAGCTTCGCATCGGGCCTCGACACCAACCTGGACGGGAACATCGACCTCTCGGAAGCCGACGTCTGCGACGCCTGTCACGGCCTCGGTGGTCCGTTCGACGGAGTAGACGATCCCATAATCGGCGCGAAAGCAAATTGGTACGACAGCGTCTACGAGGGGACTGTCCTCAAGACTGAAAAGGCGGATTGGTGCGCGGGGTGTCACGACGTGGCAGAGGTGGTAGTCAACGGCGTCGAGGCCCCGGAGATAATGGGCGACGACGAAACTTGGGGATATAACATCTCCGGTCACGGAGAAAACAGTGTTCTGTGTACCGACTGCCACGATCCCACGCTCGCCCATACCGACGGCATCGCAAAGTCCTTCAGCGAACAGTTCCCACTGTTTCCCGCCAACAACCCCCAGTACGCTGATGAAAGAGAGCTCGCCAAACAGGCCTACAACACCGCTTACCGGTTGCGGACCGTCGACGGCGGGCGGGCACTGGAGATCCCGCGGGATTCCGTCGAGTACGCCGACGACGACTTCAGACTGTGTTTCTCGTGCCACGACGAAGAGAAGATACTGGGCGTACCGGCCAACTACGGGACGCTGGACTCCACCGTTCCACCGCCGCACCTGCGGCTTCCCGAGGGCGTCGCCCAGACCAACTACCGCAACGAGTATGAGATGGCGAGGTTCTGGACATGGAACGGCGGCAAACCCGCCAACGCCCACTGGGACCACATCGGCGTCAGCAACTTCGTCTGGGACATCGACCACGACGACGTGACGACCGACTCGCGGCGTTCCTGCGTGACCTGCCACAATCCTCACGGTGACCGCGACGCCTTCGGCGTACCGACCGCGGCCAGGATGGTAACGGATCTGTCCATCAGGTTCGGCGTCTACTATGACGACAATGACGTGGCCCACGAGTATGGATACATCGACACTCCCGCATACACCGAACCTGGCGGCGATCTTCACTGCGGGGCCTGCCACACGTTCTCGGGACCGGGTCCGGATACACCGTTCCCCGGAACCCACACACGCTATTATCGAGAATGGCTCGACCTGAGCGGCTCGGCGACGCCCGATCGCCCGGACGCCACGACCGCGCGGGATATTGACAGCCGCACCCGGGAGGAGCCGAAATGATGACCGGCCGCCCCATAGTCCGGACGTGCATAATACTCTGGGCCTGGTGCGCGCTCGCCTCGTTGCCGACTCACGCGGCCGAGATCATCTACCCTGTTGCCGACGGAACCCTGGCGGATGGCGGTGACCTGGGTGACTACGATCAGGTAGTCGATGGATGGAACTGGGCCTTCAAGCGAACCGGATTCGCGGGCGCGGTCACCCTTTCAACCGAAACGCCCGACGGCGCCGTCGAGCACCGCATCGTGACCGAGTACAACCTCCGCGAAGTGAATGTCGCGACACCGATCGAGGCCACGCTGACCTTCACCGCCCGCGGGATCCGCGCGTTTCCGTTTCCGGACGCAACCCTCCATGTGTATTCCTACCCGGCCGACCTGCTCGAGTCACCCGACGACTACTCGCGAGGGCCCGCGGTCCTCCGAGGCACGTTTACGGTGAGCGCCGCCCAACCGGCAACGGTCTACATTCTCGACGTCACGGACCTCGTCACGTCGGTTCTGCTAAGTGGTGACAAGAGACTGGCATTCCGGTTCCAGATCGACCCGAACACCCCTCACGAAGCCAACCAGGTGTTCATCGACGCCCTCGATTCGCAGCCGTCCACGAAACCGTTCCTGACCATCCGGAGCGCCGTGCCCGGCGACGCCGACGACGACGGTGACGCGGACCTGGATGACTTCACGATCCTCATGGACTGCCTGGCCGGTCCGGGGATCCCCGCGGCGCCGGCGAGACCGGGCGTTACCCCCACGGACTGCCTGCGGGTCTTCGATCACGACAACGACGAGGATGTCGATCTCGATGACCTCTCAGCCGCACTCTTTCTCTTCACGCGATAGGAACGACGCTGCTAGTGTTGTGACACACCCGAGCTTGCGAGTTCGCTACCGGGTCAGAGCCGCGGGCGCCGGCCCGCGGACTGGTCCCGTGGTGTCGGCGTGCCGTCGTGTCGCTCGGAGCGAGCGGATCCCACGGGCAGCCCTGAAACCGCCCGGGCTAAGGCTCTCCGTCGAGTGATCACCTCGAGTGTGCCGATATCACGGATGAACGTACTGCACAGAGAAACGGAGTGATGATTATGCCTTGCCTCGGCAACTCGAAACGAACGCGTGCGGCGGATGTCCCGGCTTGCGGCGCACTGCTCCTGTTTTCCGTCTCTGCACTTCTGTTGATTAATCTTCAGGGATGCGCCCATCCGCCCGGAAGCGCGACAGGGGCGGTCGAGGTCGACCTGATTCCGGGCGACACAGCCACCGGCCACCTCTTCAGCGGTCAGACGCTCCGTGCGACCGCGTTCGTGGCGGCTGGCCACGCATACGATCTCCGCGCGAGTCTGGTGATCAGCCTGGCGGGGACCGAACTTGGGGACCTGGAGGGCGTCGCCTCGGGCGATGCGCTTGCAGAGCCTACACAGATCGCCATAGGACCGCCGGGTTCGGAGCCGGCCAACACGCTCATCGCCCAAGCAGACGGGACCGTGATCATCGAGATCGTCTTCCCCGATTCCGCCGGCGACGCCTCGGTCGGCGACGCCCTGGAGGCCATTCGTCGCCTGATCAGCGGGCCAAGCCGTGCCACCTATGAGCTGCTGCTAACGGACCTTGGGTTCGACGACCGC
The DNA here is from genome assembly GCA_965371825.1 of uncultured bacterium. Classification (GTDB taxonomy): domain Bacteria; phylum Planctomycetota; class Phycisphaerae; order UBA1845; family UBA1845; genus JAJRUK01. The sequence continues at coordinate 553 of CBDUZY010000335.1, read as the reverse complement.
GGGACCTCGCCCGAAGACGCCTCGTCACTTATCGTCGGTCCGGATGGCGACGAGACCGGCACCCTTACGCCGGGAGACGAAGCCGACTACTTCGTCCTTCGTTTGATCGCCGATCTGACCTACCAGCTGAATCTGGAGTCGACGGGCTCGATAGCCTTGACGTCCGGCTCCATGGACAGGTTCGGGGAGGTGAACTTCGGAGTACCCTCTGCCGGCGGCGTCTCCATTTCAGTCACGGCCACCGCGGGAATCCCCGGCGCCTTCGAGTTCACCGCCGGAGCAGACGAGGAGATCTTTCTGCGTCTGACTCCTACCGCCGCGGATTCAGCCGCAGGTGTTACGATTCAGTACGCCATAGGCGTGGTCGAAATCGCGGTCGAGGAGATCCCGGAAGAGCCGCCACCCCCAGCCTGACGACGGCGCCGGACGGGAAGCAATCAACGGGCCGCGCTGCGACGTCGGAGTTCTACGACGTTGCCGAGGTAGCGGCCGGCGTTTTCGCCGGCCGTCGCGCGAGATGCGACTTGCCCGGACCACGGCCTGCGACGACACA
>CBDUZY010000334.1:0-4152 GCA_965371825.1 uncultured bacterium | reverse complement strand
GGTCTACGACGGGAACGACTGCATAACGCTCGAGCATCTGGGATGCAGCGATGATAGTGGTTTGTGCAGCCCTCAGTCCGAACTCGCAGTTTCCGTCGTCGAGGGCAACGAGTACCTGATCCGCATCGGTGGGTTTAACGAGGAGGCGGGTACTGGAGTGGTGAACATAAGCTTCGACCCTCGCGGCGAGAACAGCTACCACGTCGTGACAAGCATGTACACCGACGCCACGGCCATCCTTGACGGATTCACGATCACTGGCGGCAACGCGAGCAGCGAAGAGGGAGTGGACGGTATCGGGGGTGGAATGCTGAACGCGACCGCGAGTCCGACGGTTTCCAACTGCACGTTCAGTGGGAATAGAGCGCTCGGCGGCGGCGGGATGGCCAACTACTTCCAGAGCGTGCCGATGGTGACGAACTGCACGTTCGACGGCAACTCAACTCTGTCTATGGGAGGAGGGATGTACAACACGGTCTATAGCGTGGGAGTTGTCACCGGTTGCACGTTCATCGGCAACTCGGCGAAATACGGAGGCGGGATCTACAACAGCGGTCTTGCCACTGTGTTCGCGACGAACACCGCTTTCCTTGGAAACAGGGCCGTAGAATATGGCGGCGCGATCGGCACAATGGGAAGCCAGCCCGGCCAGCCCGCGCTCACCAACTGCGCGTTCAGCGGGAACTCGGCCCCATTGGGCGGCGCACTTTTCAACTATAGTGCCATGCCGGCAGTCACCAACTGCACGTTCAGTGGGAACACCTCCGACACCGGCGGGGCGATCCACGGCGAGAACTACAGCGCCACGACGATAGTGAACAGCGTTCTCTGGGGAAACTCACCCGTCGAGATCTTCAGCGACGGAACGAGCACCTCGCCGGCGACCTACAGCGACATTCAGGGCGGGACCGGTCAGCCGTGGTTCGGGGCGGGGTGTGTGGATGAAGACCCGATGCTGGCCGATCCCGATGGACCCGACGACATCGTCGGAACGGAAGACGACGACCTGCGATTGTCCGGCGACCCGGCTTGCATCGACACGGGTGACAACGCCGCGGTGCCAGTGGACATGTTGGACCTCGACGGCGACTTGGATACTGATGAACCGATTCCCTTCGACCTCGACGGCAATCCGCGCATGGTGGACGGGGACAATGATGACACTGCGACAGTCGATATGGGAGCCTACGAGTTCAGTGCAATACCGGTCGCGCCCCAGGCGCCGGAGCCGGACCCCTGGGGCTCACACGTTCCGAAGAACCGCTACGTTTCGATGGTGATTCCCGAAGCTACGGTCGCCTCCGGCGGCGATGAAACGGCCATTCGCGTGCGGCTCACTTCACTCCACCACCCTGACACTCCGGACGTAGTGCCGGATTTCGGCAATTGGGAAGGCCGGTATCGTTGGGTGAACTCGCTGAACGAGACACACACATGTCCGGATTCACCTAATTTTCCGGATACCACGTATGCGTGTGCCGTGCTCGGGTGCGATCCGGAGTACCGAGCATGGGCCAAGGAACTGGGCGGCGTGACACTGCACGTGACCGGTGCGGCCGTTGTCCCGAGTTCGGAATACGAGGTGGCCCGGTTAGCGGCAGCGTGCGCAGGTAACGAGGCCTCATGTGCAGCCGTGTCGGAAGAGCTGTCGATAACCACAGCCAAGTTCGGTGACGTCGATCCGCTCTCCGACGGACTTGTCGTTCTGGACATCGCCCGCGTCGTCGACCACGTGAAGGGTAAGCCATATCCGACGACCTGGCCTCCTGAGTCTGGCACCGCCCTCTTCAAGCCGCGCGTCCATTTGCGGCCGAACGTTCCGGATGCGCTCGGCGAGAATGCCGGCGTTCTCGACATCGCTACCGGCGTCGACGCGGTAAAGGGCAACGCCTACTGGCACTTCGGAGACTTCGGGCCGTGTACGGACACATGTCCCGGCGAGGCGGCTTGCCCATAGGATCGGACCGTGAAGTCTGTTCGCACGGCTTTGCATCGCGCTGTCAGAACGCTGATAGCTTGAAAGGCAAACTCAGATCTATAGGATCGTTGTTCGACTCATGTCCCTTCACGACGAGAAAGGAGCGTGTCAAATGAACTCTCTAGTTCGCAACAACTTCGTATTGAGCGCAGTTCTCCTTGTGCTTCTGGCTGCATCCGCACGTGCCGCCCCGCCCGCCTGTACTCCGGACGCAGGCGACTGTTGTGTCGAAAGCCGTCTGCCCGGATGCAACGTCGAAAGGTGTTGTGCGGAGGTCTGCGCGTGTGATCCGTTCTGTTGTGACGTTGTCTGGGATCAGGCTTGCGCGACGTTTGGACAGAACCTCAATGGTTGTGGAGCAGCCGTTCTGTGCGAAGTCTGCATGGACTCTGACGGCGACGGCGTCACCGATGGAAGCGACGTGTGCTGCGATACACCCGGCGACGTCATCGTGGACGAGCACGGCAGGCCGCTCGGCGATCTGGACCGGGACTGCGACGTGGACCTCGACGATTTCAAACTGTTTCAGCGCAACCTGCACGGTGTAAGGGAGGCGGCGCGAGCATGCTGTGTTCAAACTCCCTTGGTGTGCGCCGACGGCGATCTGTGCACAATCGACTCATGTCAGCCGAATCAAGGGTGCGTCAACCAGGAAATCGTGTGCGATCCTGGCGGGGAGTGTGACCCGCACACTGGCTTGTGCGGGCTTCCGGGCTGTGAAACACACGCCGACTGCGACGACGAGGACCTCTGCACGACCGACACCTGCACCGACGGCGTGTGCGGCAACGTCGCGGTGGATTGTGACGATGCCGACGCCTGCACGAACGAGTCGTGCGACGCGGCTACGGGCGAGTGTGTCCATGAGACATTCTGTGACGACGATAACCCGTGCACGACTGACACCTGCACCGACGGCGTCTGTGATTACGAGGAGATCTGGTGCCCGCAGGGTGAGGCCTGTAACCCAGCGACCGGGCGTTGCGAGGAGTTCTCTTGCACGTCCGACGCCGACTGCGACGACGGCATCGCATGCACGACCAACAGTTGCAACGCGGCCACCGGCGATTGCATCTTCTTCAACGTTGACGCGCGCTGCAACGACGGCCTGTTCTGTTCGGGTACCTCAACCTGCGATCCGAGCGATGCGGATGCGGATGCCGACGGCTGTCTGAATACCGGGAATCCGTGTGCCAATCCTACGCCGGTGTGCAACGAGGCGACGGATGCGTGCGAGGGTTGCTGGTCCAACGCCGACTGCAACGACGGCATCGCCTGCACGAATGACACCTGCGACGGTGGCAGTGGCTTCTGTACCCACGTTCCGGACGACAACCTCTGCCCCGATCCGGGCTTGTGCAACGGTGTGGACTTCTGCGATCCGTGGAGCGATTACGCCGATTCCAGCGGATGCGTGCCGACGTGGGTCAACCCCTGCGCTCCGTGGGCGTGCGACGAGGCCGGTGATTACTGCTTCGCTTGCGCGTCCAACGCCGACTGCGACGACGGCATCGCCTGCACCGATGACTTCTGCGACGGTATCAGCGGTTTCTGCACGAACAACGACAACTGCGGGATTCTGACGTGCAACCTGAACAGCGGAGAGTGCGAGTAGTCGGTAGCTGAAAGGTCCGTTACCGCGGACCTCAGGTAAGACAACAGCCTGGGCTTTCGTGGGGCTGGTCGACGCGGTGAAGGGCAACGCGTACTGGCACTTCGGAAACTTCGGGCCGTGTACGGACGCATGCCCCGGCGAGGCGGCGTGCCCGTAGGTGTCGAGTGTGCATGCCGTAGGGCCTCCGTTAAGGTCGCTTAGGAGCTCGCCCGTCATTCGAGCCCAGTCTTGACGATCGGGCGGGATCCCCGCACTCTGCCACGACCTGTCGAACGCGCTGGACAACATATCCCTCGGCCCGGAGGAGCCGAACCGCATGCGTGCGACCGGAACGGACGATCTCACCGCTCGCGGAATCATGTCGAAATCATTCACGCAGCGTGACCTGGAACGTAAGGAAAAGGGTAAGAACGTCCGACTCGGTGTCGAGGACTCGGCACTATCAGAAACGAGAGCAACCTCTGAGAGACAAGGGTCCTTAGACCCTCAGAAGGCGTGTTCAGCACTGGGCAGAAGTGGACTTGAACCACCGACACACGGATTTTCAGTCCGTTGCTCT
>CBDUZY010000333.1:0-4169 GCA_965371825.1 uncultured bacterium | reverse complement strand
GATCGACGTCGCCGTCGCAGTCGTTGTCTAACGAGTCGAAGCAGAGTGGGTCGTTTTGTGGCTCCGGTCCGAGCCCTTCGGTCTCCACCTCCTTCGGGCCCAGAACTGCGTCGCAGACGACCAGGTCCGCTTCGCACACGACGGTCCCGAGCCGTCGGCACACTCCGAGGCCTTTGATACAGGGCTCGCCTAGTCCGACTGCCACCGGCTGACACGTGCCACCGGTGTCGCAGGCGTCTCCAACAGCAAGTGAGCCCTCCGCATCGGGATCTCCCGCGTCACACGGTCCCGTGATAACACCGGCATCGACGCAGGCCTGAATGACCTGGTTGAAGTTGTGCGTCGCAGCCATACAGACGCACCCTTCCGGAGCGGCGCCGGGATCGCGAAGATCGCAAGGGTCGTTCGTATCCACACACTCTCCGCGCGTCTCGAATCCGAAAACCGGGATGGTGCCATCGGGCTCGAGCACCAGCCCTTCGTCGATCTCGTTGTCACAATCGTCGTCGACGCCGTTACACACCTCGGTTGCTCCCGGATGGATGTCGCCGTTGCCATCGTCGCAATCTAGGAGACCGGGGTTCGTGCAGTCGTCGAGGTTGGCACTGCCGTAACCGTCGCCGTCGTTGTCGACACACTCGGCGAAACCGCGTGCCGTGCCGACCCACCCCACGGCCAACGCTGCGCACAAAAAAAGCCGTGCGGCGGAACCGAACGACCGATGTCCGGGATATCCCTTTGATACTGCCCAGGTCTTCAATGACATGACGTACGTCTCCCTCTCTTACGAGTTCCGCGACTGATCGTTGGCCCGATTCACGCTTCCCCAGGGTCGAACGGCGTCAGCCTAGCTGTCTGAGATAGGAAGGTCAGCGTAAGCTAACGGGATATTGCGAAGGCCCGTAAACTTTCAAGACCGGGGAGCGCTCCTCAGGATTCCCATCTACCGAATGAAACTCTATATTGACTTGCCCTGCCGTCCATGTCAATTGAATAAGGAAATTACGCGCATTCCGGTGGACTGAACGACTCCTGGAGGTCGCACTAGCGCCTTGGTGGCTTGGAAATGCAGGCACGAGTACAGTGGCAATGAATGTTGCGTTCGCGCTGCGCATGAAAATGGCGGGCCCGCCCCGGGCGTCACTCCGGGGAGTTTGGAGGGATGTCGGGCCCGCCGTGGAGACGCATTGTATCACCTGTTTGCTCGGGCGGCACGTAACAAATCGGGCACTGCGAGGTTGTGCGACACGAAGTTGGGGAGTGTGGCACAGCTTTCTATTTCCTGACACTTCTCACGGTGTGAGTTAATCTGCCCGATACTGGGGTGGACCGGGAGTGCGGCATGCGTCGCCTGGCCTGGAGCCGAAATTGCCGTGCAAGAGGAGTGAAATGGCGACGTCGAAGGTGGAGACCGGCGGTGTCAATCCGTGTGGAGGCGGAGCCGGCGCCAACATCGACATCGCGGGAGTACAGCGCATGACGGACAAAGTGTCTGAGTACATGACCCGGAAGGTGGTCTCCGTTCCGCCGGAGACGGGGGTCCGCGAAGCGTTCTTCATGATGAAGAAGCACCACATCCGACATCTGCCGGTTGTTGACGAAGACAGTAAGCTGATCGGAATCGTAAGCGATCGCGAGTTGCGCAGGCCGGAGTGGGTCGATGAATCCTGGGACATAACGCACGTCTACCGCCTTGACGACGAAATGTCGGTCGGAGACGTTGCGATCAGAAACGTACACGTCGTACATACGTATGATACGCTGCGGAAAGCCATCAAACTGCTGCTCAAGAACGATATCGGCGCAGCGCCGGTGCTGGACAAGAAGGACGCCTTGGTGGGAATGTTGTCGGCGGTCGACTTGCTACGTGCTTTGGACAGCATGTTGGAGGACAAGGAGCAGGGCGAGTAGCCCGCCTTGATCGTGGGCGGCTTTTCAAAGTGATGTGATACGGCCTGCGCACCGGCCGCGGCGTCGGGAGTTTGGGCTAGGTCGCTGCCGGGCGAATCACCGTGCCGTAGACCGTAGGTCCGCGCCGGCTTGGGAGGTGTCAGGAGTCGCCGGTCGCTAGCGCCTTCGGATTGTCTGCGCATCGCCACGACCTATGTTTGAGCGACTTCGCGCGTCAGCCAGCTTCGTGCCGAGAGCACCATCTCACTCGCTGTGTGCGTATCCACCGGTTTGGAGAAGAAGAAGCCCTGTCCGAAATCACAATTCAGGGCTACGAGTGCGTCCAACGACTCCTCATCCTCGATCCCTTCGGCGACGACCTCGATGTCGAGCGAGCGGGCCATGGTCATGATTCCGGACATTATTCCGAGACCGGCGCCCCCATCGGTGTGCGTCTGCAAGAACGACCGGTCGATCTTCAAGACGTCCACGGGCAAGTCTTTCAGCGAGCTTAACGAGGAGTACCCCGTGCCGAAGTCGTCCATGTGGACGCGGACGCCGAGCTCCTTGATGTGATCCAGGGTCCGGGGGAGTTGGTCGGAGACTTCGAGGACCACGCTTTCGGTGACCTCGGCGAGAGTTCGGAGTGACTCGGCGGTTTGATGCTGCTTTCGGTGAAGCAGATCGCCCGTGGTTTGAATGACAAGGAGCCCGGCCAGGGCGATTAGAAGAAGGGTAGCAATGTACCCCCTAACCGAGAGGCGTTCTTGTTGCGCGGCATTCTTCCCCATGGCTTCCTCGCCATCCCGCGTGAGTGTCAAGTTCAAGACGCGGCGTCGGGTCAAGACGGCAGGCAGGCGCGCCTCGCACGCCATCCAGCCAAGTGCCGGGCCGGATCGCCTCGGGCGTTCGCCGCGCGATTGGCGTCAATGCGCTACTTGGAGCGTACATTACGGAGCATGCGTGCGCTCGGTGTTTCGGTCCGATCCCAAGTCCAAGAATATGCGGCGCAAACGAGATAGCGGTACGAATTGACGCCGGCCTCCGCGATGTCGTGGAGGAGACCCCGGGGGCCTACATTTCCGGAGTGTGTAATCTGTACGGTGTGGTCAAACTGGCGAGCCCTTGCCGATTGGGACGGCGAGTGAAGAGAAAGGCAAGCGACGCCGACTTGGATCGGATTGTTGAGAGGGGGATCCTGCTCGGCGCGGGACGCCCTACGGACAAATGCCCAGGTTGCACGGCCCGTTGCAGCAATCCTCGTCGGGGCTTGCGGTACAGTCTTGCCCGGCCGGGTAGCAACTATAGCTGGTGGCATAAGCGTCCTTGGCGAAGAACGTCGAGATGACCGGTGCGACGAATGCGATCTTGACACCGCGACGGACCACCTCGCGCCTGGTGCGCAGGACGCCGCTTTCCGTCTCCTCCGGCAGCGGAGGGACGGGTTGAGCCGGGGGATCGTGCGTGCCGTCTGTCCGTTCGTCGCCCCTGCGCATAGCTGCCTCAGTTCGTCGTTCGTGCGCAAATCCGCCGCAGGTAGATTTCACTAATCCTATCGGACGATCGCCCGCCAAAGTCAAACACGCTACCGCGGATGCGTAGTCGGAACTTCCGATAAGAAGGCTGTATCCCATTTCGTACGGCAGTTTTGAAAACGTCGCCGATTTCGGTTTGCACGCGTGTTGGCCCGTATCGTAAACAGTACTTTGGAGGAAGCCGTCCCTACCGAAGGCGCCAGATGTGCCGTTCGGGGATGACGGAGGGGAAGTCTCTTCGCAATCCACCTCTTGGGGTGTCGCACGGGGCCACCGAGCGCTCCACGTTCCGCGACCGGCTCGTAGCACATGAGGGCCATAGCCATGCACGAACGGGATTACCAAAGCGGGTACGGTGTCCAAGCGGAAGGCGTCAGACTGCGTACGCAGCGCAGCGAGCGACGGCATTGGCTTGCGGCGGCGCTGGCGGTCGGCGTCTGTCTGGTTGCGGCGAGCCCGGCGAGCGGTGAGTCCGAGATCTCTTACGGCGGCGACGCCCACGGCCTGTTCAACTTCGACTTCGAGGCCTACGCCGAATACGCCGGTCTCAGCGGCACCGCGTTCGCGACGCTGGAGGATGTCGATCTGGGCGTCATTATGGGCGAGAAACTCGTGGGCCAGGTCAACACGACCGTTGGGACGTTTGATGTGGTCAGCGGCACACCGTCGGTGCCCCTCGCACTGGACACTTCGATCGACCCTAATGTGGGCGTCAACCTCTTTACCTTCTTCGGAACAACGATC
>CBDUZY010000332.1:0-4170 GCA_965371825.1 uncultured bacterium | reverse complement strand
GGCGTACGTGCGTTATCAGCGCGATGGGGCGAAGTACCACCCCCACATCGTGCTGATCGGGATCATGCTCGAAAACATCCAACGGAACGTCTCCGCGTTCCGCACGACGTACTACCACCAGACGGGGTTGCCGTTGCCCAAACCGCGTTTTCGCCTTAATTCAGCCGACGGTCTCGAACTGGTGCCTTGCCCGGTGGGGTCGTTGAAGGAGCTGCGGGAATCGATCGAATCGGGTCGATTGTTGGAGACGCTCTCCAAAACGGACTACTGGGTAGGGCGGATTCCGATCGCGTACAGGGACTCCCCTCTTTTTTGTTCGTCGCTGATGCGGATCGTCTGCGGCGCGTACGAGAGCCGCGGGCGTGACCAGCGCATCTATTTCAATGATGTGGCAGGCGAGCCGTTTCGCGTTACCGTCGCCATTCTCCGTGAATTCAGAGCCAAAGCTATCGCCGATGGCGCCGAGCGGGCCCTCGTGGTGGTCCTCCCGGACAAGTGCACGATTCGTCAGCAGCTTGCGGGTGAGCCGAAGTTCTGGCACACGCTCACGGACGCGCTCGCCTCGGCCGACGTCCCCTACATCGACCTCACGCCGGCACTGATGGAGGCCGTTCGGCGTGACGGCGTCGACGCCAACTTCAACGGAACGCACTACAGCGCAAAGGGCAACGCGGTAGTCGCCGAGGCACTCCGCCGGTCGCTGTGTCCCTGACGATGGGGGCTGGATCACTTCCCGTGGAGCGCTGGATCTCTCTTTGTGTCGGGCTGTAGCGTAAAGCCGCGGTGTGGCTGGGCCGATAGTCCGGGTAAGAAGTGCGCCCTTGGTGCGGGCTCACGGTGCGCTCGCACTGACCGTTGTTACACGAGATAGAACGACCATGCAGGATGGAACAGACGAACGGCAATGGGGCGAAGGTCCTCGTCGCGTGCTGATGATCGCGTACGCGTTCCCGCCCACGGGCGGACCGGGCGTGCAGAGGCCTGCGAAGTTCGCCAAGTACCTGCCCCGGTTCGATTGGCGGCCCATCGTGTGGACCGTCAACGAGGTTGACGGGTTACCGCGCGATCCGACGCTCATGTACGACCTTCCACCAGAGGTCGAGATTCATAGCTGTAGTTCGGGCAGCGGAATCAGAGCCGTGCGACGGTCCTTGGAAGGGTTAGTCGAGGGCGGCGCTCGATCCGGTTTGAGCGGGGCGGCGTCCCGATTCGCGGCGGCGATCGATTGGCGTCTGCAGGCCTGGGTGGCGGGGGCCGGTTTCCCCGATGATTGCGTCTCATGGGTGCGACGGAGCATACGGCCACTGGTCCGCCTGATTCACGACGAACGGATCGACTTGATCTACTCGACGTTCAGTCCGGCGTCCAACCACCTGCTGGCCCTGGAGCTGAAGCGTCGAACGCACAGGCCGTGGGTGGCGGACTTCCGCGACCTGTGGACAGATGATTGTCGCTACCGCGAGCCGTCGCCCAAGCACCGCGCGGGCCACCGGCAGCTCGAGCAGGAGATCCTCGAAACCGCTGATGCGGTTGTCGGCGTCACGCCGCGACAAACCGAAATCCTCGCCGATCACACTCCGGACTGCCGGAATAAGTACCACACCGTAACCAACGGGTTCGATCCCGCGGACTTTCACGAGACCGACCCGTTTGGGCGCACCGATAAGTTCGTCTTGACCTACGCCGGTCGGTTCGACCTGACGCGAACGAGCGACTCATTGTTCGAGGGCTTGCGACGGTTCGTCGAGCGTCTTGGGGAAGACCGCGATCGATTCGTGTTCCGTATAGTGGGCTACGCCAACGCGACGGCCCGTGAGAAGGTCCTGGCAACGGGTGTAGAGGCGGAGTTCATCGGCTACGTGTCCCACGGCGAGGCGATCCGCACTATGCGATCAGCCGATGCCCTCCTGCTGACCGCCCCGGATGGACGCCACGGTGATTCCGTGATTCGCGCGAAAGTGTTCGAGTACCTGGCGTCGCGCCGCCCGGTCCTCGTCGTCGGTCCGCCGGGTGGGCAGTGCGAGCGAATCGTGACGTCGTGCGATGCCGGTACGTCGGTTTCTTTCGACCCGAACTCGATCGCCGCGGCGCTAACGAATCTGTTCGATGCCTGGAAGAGCGGACAGCCCGTCGAAGGGTGCCATATCGCTCGTCTCGGGGCCTTTAGTCGCATCAACCTGACCCGGAAGCTGGCGACCGTCTTCGACGAACTCGTCGCGGACCGTCCGGTGACCGAGCGTGCCGGCGATCTGGCATTGGCGGCGTGCGCCCCATGAGTCGTCCGACCGTATCCGTCATCATACCGACGTACAACCGGGCGGCGCTGCTACCCAGGGCGCTAGACTCGATCGTCGCCCAAACATTCGGCGACTGGGAGATCGTGTTGGTCGATGACGGATCGGTGGACGATACTCCCGCCGTGGCATCGCGGTATGCGAAGCAACTCGGCGACCGGCTGCTTTACTTGCCTCAGGAGAACCGTGGTAGCAGCGCGGCGCGCAACCGAGGCATAGACGAGTGCCACGGCCGGTTCGTCGCGTTCTTGGATTCGGACGACGAGTTCGTACCGACGAAGCTCGAGCGCCAGTTGTCCCTGTTCGACCGCCGACCGGATCTCGGGCTTGTCTACAGCGATTTCGCCTTCGTCGATCTTGACGGTATCCGGCACGACAGTGCCTTCGATGCCAAGTTCGTAATCGCCCGCACCGTTTCGTGCCGTGAGGTGGCACCCCGTCTGTGCGTGTGCACGGATTCTCTGTTCGACGTGCTGATCCGCGGATACTTCATCGCTACAATCGTCGGGATGGTGCGGCGCGAGGTTCTCGGTGGCGACATCCGATTCTCAAGAGATCACTCGTACGCCGAAGAGTGGCTCTTTTACTTGACCGTAGCTCGGCGCTGCAAGGCCGGTTTCGTGAATGAGCCCCTTGCGGTACATCACTTCGTTAAAGCCAGCTTGGCGCGATCGAACAAGCAACGGAACACTGCTCGTTATCACGATCTTCTTGCGACCATCGAGCGAAGCTTCCCCGGCCTCACCGCTCGTCAGCGCGGTGCGGTGCACCGGCAGCTCGCCCAAACCTCCAGGCAACTCGGATACGACGCCCGGTCTGCCGGAAGGCGTCGCGAGGCATTCGCCCACTTCACCGAGTCCCTCGAGTACGAATGCAGTATCTCCGCTTTGCTCGAAACAGTTCGCCTGGTCGGCAGCGTGCTGCCCGATCTCACCGCGTCGCGGAAGGCAGTGCCCGCTACGGGCGTACCGGCATTACCCACTACCGGCGTACGTCCGTCTCAAGCACTCTCCCAGGCCGTCCGATAAGCGCAGGGGTGCGCGCGGGCTTCGGCACAGTCGGGCGCGACCCTGCTGGATCTCACGAATATGACCGTTCGTTCGCCTGCCTCCGTGGTAGTACAGCCAACATCGGATCGCCCCCCGGCGCAGGTGTGGGACCGCCTGTGGCGGCACGCACCCTCGACGTCGAGAGATGACGCACTGTTAGACCGGGAGAGGCGAAGCCCGCGGTGGAGGTTCATCGTCGAGCGGCTCGAGGAGTCGTTCGGGCGAATCGCCGGACTGAAGGTCGTCGAGCTGGGCAGCGGTCGCGGCGATCTTTCGGTGCTATTGGCCAAGCGCGGCGTACTGGTGACGCTGTTCGACGCGAGCGACCAGGCGCTACGCCAGGCGCGCATCCGCTTCGACCGATTGGGATTGTCGGCTGAGTTCGCCCGAGGGGACCTACTTGGGGGGTTGGACGAGTATCGCGGGCGGTTCGACGTGGCCCTGTCATCCGGCGTCATCGAGCATTTTCGAGGTGCGGATCGAACCCGGGCCTTGCGCGCTCATCGGAGAGTCTTGCGTGAAGGCGGGGCGGCAATCGTCAGTGTTCCCAACGCGTGGTGTGCGCCATATCGCCTGTGGAAGTTCTATCTCGAGCTTCGCGGATGGTGGCCATACGGATTGGAGCTGCCCTATAGCAAGACGGAACTCCTCCGCCGCGCCCGTAAGGTCGGTTTCGAGCGCGTCGAGGCAAGGTGTGTTGGGTTCTGGCAGTCGGTCGGAGACCATTGGGGACGTAGTCTTTTCGGCCGCGGCCCCGATTGGGTCGATCGGCCGTCGCTGCTCGACCCGAGCATGGGGATGTCCGTGCTGCTCTTCGGTCGACGAGG
>CBDUZY010000331.1:0-4179 GCA_965371825.1 uncultured bacterium | reverse complement strand
CACCGACCCCCAGGTGCTCACCGCAGGAACCGCAGTTGCGTTAACGTCGCGGAGGAAAACGAACTCGCCTCGTGACAAGCTTTCGACGTATCGCCCACCCAAAGGGACTATCTCGTTCTGAACCTCGCTGCCCGCCGGATTATACCGCATCACTTCCGCCTCACCGTCCCAGGGAAGGTCAAGATCAACGGTGCCGTCATACTCAGCGTAAATGAGCACCCGATCACCGATCACAACCACATCCGCCGTAAGCGGCGCCCTGAGCGGCCCTCCAAGAAGCTCGCTTAGGATGTACGACGCTTCAAGATGAAGAAGGTTACTGTTGATCAGTATCTTGTCTTCCCTCCGCAGCAGCAAAGCGACGTCCTCTTCGAGGAGTTCCGCCGAAAGTGGAACCTGGACATGCGTCGTGTCTACCTCGTCAACGGGAATCCGCTCCAGTATCGGCAGCAGACTTACCGTCCACCCGCCCCAGCGAACGGCCTTAGCGCCGAAATCGACTACTTCGGGGGTTCCGTCTACAAGTGTTTGCGTGTCACCGCCCGGAAGACCAAAGAACGCCCTGAACGGAATCCAATCCGCCGCATCGCTTTCATCCGGTATACCGTAGGCCGGCTGGAAAAAGACCGGTGCGCCGTTCGACAACAGGGGAAGCACATAGTCAGGCAGCGGCGCAACGCTCTCGGCATTCGCGCCTCCCGCCAACGCAACGAAGTACGCACCGGCATCAGGAAGTACCGAGTCGATCGTCGTCACCACCCGGTACCCGAGCAGAGTGAAGGTATTCGCGACCGCCGGACAGTTCACCAGGAATGTCTCGTAGGCCGGTCGGATCGATGTCGATGGAATGATCGCCGAATCGAGGACAAAGTTCGCGACCGGCCTTTCGCCCACGGCCGCGCTCGCCAAGGACACGAGTTGCTCCCCGACGTAGTCCGTGAAGTTGAACGACGGATCCCAGATCGTAAACCCCGTGTTCGTCTCTTCGATGGAAAAGCGATCCGGAAGATGTTGAAGCTGGGCGAACAGCAGCACGTTCCTCCAGTTCTCAGTTTCCAGGAGGCCGAACGACCCCACGGCCAAGGAAACCGGCCGACCGTAGTAACGCGCGCCCTCGGCAAAGATGTGCGTCACGCCCAGCGTAGCTGACCGCGAGCCCATCAAACCGAGCGCATCCGCCTCTTGCTGATCATACGCGTAGAAGGTAAACACACTGGCAAGCTGTTCGTCTGCAATGGTCGAATCAGGCCACCACACGCCTGCGGTCGTCTCGTGGATGGCGCCTGACTCCTGGGTCGCAGTTTGGATCGCACGCAGATAGCGCCCACCGAATTGCTCCTCCGTTATCCTGTTCACGCCGAAGGCCAGCACTTCCCGAACGACGTCAGCAACCTCGTCCTCGGTCATGAAGTCGACACCCAATACCGTGGGGTCCTGATTGGACTCCGCGATCACTTCCCATCCGTCGAAGTTGATGGCTATCCCGTATTCGTCAGCCTTCGCCACCAGTTGCGGGAGTACCAACTCAAACTGCGGGTCGGTCGGATAGCCGTTTGCATCGAGCGTAGGAGATGGGAACGCGTGCACGCCGTTCGGATAAATACCGAAGAACCGCAGGTGCGTGTATCCTTGAGTCTGCATCCAGGAAAAATTGTCCGCTAGATTCTGCTCGATTCCCTCGTCTTGACCGCTCAGGAAGCTGAGCCACTGAAGCCAATTGTTCTCGAATTCGAAGTCTGGCTGAGCACAGATTCGGTTCGACGAAAGGCATAAAAGGAGGGCAACAGCGTGGCATGCATGTTTGGCAATTGGGTTCTTCACGATACGTCGCTAGCCTGAACTCGGCGCCTCCATAGGTTAGCCCCAACCGGCCGCCGCGACAGAAACCACGCCCGCGCTCCGGCAAGCCAACCGTTACCCTTCGTACCTTCCGTGCCGCTCGTGCCCATCTTCATGCCGAGGACGAGTATGTTTACCGAGGCCTCGTTGTAGGTCGACTGATCCTGCCAGTTCTTGACCCCGGGAGCGAGTTGCGGGTGCCCGTGTCTGGCGATGTACATGATCATGTTCATCGTCGACGTCGGTACACGGTAGTGCTTGCCGTTGTTGAGCAAGCCCCAGGCGTTGGGCGGGTCGGGCACTCGTCCCTGATCGAGTTCCGGCATGTGCTTGATCTCGTAATCGAAGTTGTGGGCATCCATCCACGACGTGTAGACGACGTCGCCCCACGCCGGCGCGGTGACGCCAGCTCCGATGCAGATAGCGATCCAGCCCACTAGACCGATCTGCTCCTGTATACTCTCAGTGCGTATGTTTATGGTGTCCCCTTGCCCCGACATTTTCCATTCATCGAACCTCAATCGGCTATCTTACCGTGCAAGTTCTCTGGATCCAAGCGAAAACACCCGCTCTCGCCGTGATTCCCAGCGCAATCGCATCAAGATTCCATGACGAGGTTGTTCTTGAGGCCGACTACCGATGACGATCGTTCTTGGAGTCATCGCGATGGGTGGATGATCGATCTAATCGGAGCAGTATGACTCGGTGATCCACCGACACGGCGAGGCGACATGCACTTGCTCTCCGTTCGCCCTCAGTGGCAGTTTCTCCGGCACGAGACGGATCGGAATCAGCTCCTCGTTCCCGAGGTCGATCGTAACTTTCGCTCTCCCAATGATACGCAAGAACTGGTCGGTGGTATTGTGACGCACCGCGCTCGCTGGCGGTGGCATAACGTAGCGCCCGCGTAGCACGGCGCCAGATAACCATTCTGAGGAATCGGACCTATTCTGTAAGCCTTTTATTTGCCGCGGCTTACAACGACATTCTCGCAGCGTGAGCTTCGGAGCGGCTGTCAGCGAAGCAGGAGGTTGATCTGCATGCCAATCGGCGCCGACACGAGTGTGCGCAGCGCGGACTCGGGAGGGAGCGTCCGCCGCCAGCTTGATGTTTGGCATCCGTGCCCGACGAGTTCCACTTCGTTAGACGCCATGCGCTGGTGCCGAGGGGGATTCTACCGGTTCGAGGCCGACAGCGCGACTCGGTCACGGACGGCGTCTCGCGCTGGCACCTGCAGGAGGTGTTGGTCCGTGGGCGCTCCCTCTAAGCATCGGACGGTCGGCGCGGTCGCAAACCTTGCGGAAGACGTCCCGAATAGGACTTGCGTGGGTGCTTGAGCGTGGAGCGTCCTTCTTCGACATCGATCGCTAACTTCTCGGACCCACTACTGCCCAGTGAATCCGACCTGGAAGTTCGCGAAGTCCCGCAAGTCAGCATCGCCGTCGAGCTCGAGATCGGTTAGGTCGAACCACTCTGCGAGGCATGCATCCGGTGGTGACGTCGCATCAGGACCAGCGAGACATTCGCACATGAACCGGAAATCGTCGAGGTCGGTATCGCCGTCGTCATCGAAGTCGCCCGTCCGGCGGATCGTCTCAATCCGTGATACCGTAACGGCCACGTGGTCGTGGAATGTCTTGTCCCCCACGCGCTCCGCATAGAGCAACAACGTCAGGTATCCGGTTGCGTCGATATAGCGACCGAGTTCGGCGCGCACATGTGCCCCTAGAATGCCGTCACGATTTCCTGCCCAGTTATCCATGAAGCGATTCTGTCCGTGCAAGCCCGCGCCATCGCCCCAGTCGCTGGCAACGTGATCCCAAACATACAACTCGGCCTGCGTGCAAGAACCCGCGTAGCCTTCCCAAGAAATCTCCAGATCGTCGATCTCCGCCGGATCCTCGCCGATGGCGAACTCAAACACGTGCGTCGACTCAGCCCTACCACCGACGATAGCCGATTCGTAGCGGTTACTGTCCGAATCGCCCTCGGTCGCGTCGGACAGCGCAAGCTTGTCGAAAGCGTCTGCGTCCAAGGTTGAGATGTCGGTGTCCACGGGGTCGAACGTGCCGGACACCCGTGACCAGCTCATCGTTCGCGAGCCCCACGCGAACTTGTCCACGCCCCCGCCTGTGCCGAAGCCGTACACGGTTTGGACGGCCGGGGCGATCTGAAACGGCCATGCGCTGATCGCCTCGCCATCGTCCAGGTCTGCGGCGCGCGCGACAATCTTGATCCGCGACCGCTCTGTTACGACGTTGGGGACTGCCCACGCATAGCCGCCCGAGTCGGGCGTCGTCGCGATGAACTCGAAGGTCGCCCCATCGTCGGTGGAGAAAT
>CBDUZY010000330.1:0-4187 GCA_965371825.1 uncultured bacterium | reverse complement strand
CCGTCGAGCCTTGAGCTGCTGCGCGCCGATACGGAAGCTCTCGATCATTGTCGGAACGCTGCGGATCAGGGTGATCAGACCGGCGGTCGCGACGGCACCCGCGCCGATGTAGCGGATGTATCGCTCCCATATCTCGCCGGTGCTCATTTGAGCGATGGTGTGAAGGGTTTCCGGGAAGACCGGCTCGGTCCGGCCCGCGCCCCACATGGCGATGGCGGGGATGATGACCAGGGACGACAGAAGACCGCCGGACACCATAACCGCCGCGATTCGCGGGCCGAGAATGTAACCGACGCCGAAGAGCGCCGCCGACATCTTCAGTCCGAGCTGGGCCTTCGGAAGGTAGGGCACCGGAAACACGACCTTGGCCGGAAAGGGCTTGAGCCACTCGACAACGAAACGCATCACCGCCCCGGCTCCCAAACCGAGGAACACGTTTTTGGCCTGGGCACCGCCGACCTCGCTGGCGACGAGCACTTCGGCGCAGGCGGTTCCCTCGGGATAGGGGAGCTTGCCGTGCTCGCGTTCGATCAGGAAACGTCGAAGTGGAATCATGAACAGTACGCCGAGCAGGCCGCCGAACATGGCCAGCATCGTCATCTGCAGCAGCTTCGGATCGAACCCCCACATGAAGAGTGCCGGGAGCGTGAAGATCACGCCGCTGGCGACGGAACTCGAGGCGGACCCGATGGTCTGCGACATGTTCGCCTCGAGGATCGTGCCAGCGAAACCCATCCCCTTAAAGGCCCGAAAGGCGGCCACGGTCATGACGGCGATGGGAATCGAGGTCGAGATAGTCAGCCCGGCCTGCAACCCGAGGTAGGCGTTGGCCGCACCGAAGACGATACCGAACAGAACTCCCGGGATCACGGCCTTGATGGTGAACTCGAGCGGGCTCTCGGACGCCGGCGTGTAAGGTTCGTAACGCTCCCCCTCGGGAATCGGTTCGTAGGCTTTTCGGCTCAGACCTTTCTTACGGCTCATTGCGGCCTCCGGATCGGGACGGCTCTGTACCGGCGCCTATCGTAATCGTATCCCCGGGCAAGGGACAGGCGGACGAGGCGACCGGGAGTGGCGATTCCAGGAGAGGCGTCTCGGCCGACTTGACGCGGCGGCTACACATCGGTTACAATACCGATCTGTCGGTCGGGGTACAAGGAGAGGGAAGAGGTGCAATGTACCACGCCAGTATCAAATCGGTGGGAGTAGTCGTCCTTGTTGTCTTGTTGTTGACGAGCGCCGTTGAAGCCGGCATGGTGCTCAGGCTCAGCGACCTCAGCAGCGACGAGACGAGTCCCGATGCCCTGGATGCCACGCTGACGTTCGATGTGCTCGGGGATGGTCTGACCCTACTCGTTGCGAACGACACCGAATCGGAAGAAGCATTCAACATCAGTGAGGTCTATTTCAACGCCGTGCACAGCACAACGGAGCTGCTCTTTTCTCCTCCGGTATCCGGGTGGGATCTACTCCGCGATCAACGAGCCGACGGCTTCGGCACGTTCGATTTTGCGCTAATCGGTAACTCGGGGAACGATCCGGCTCGAATCGGCCCCGGAGAGTCCTGGCTTTTTGTATTCGAGGTTGCGGGAATCGAACCCGCTACGGCATCCGATTTTACAAGTGACTTCAGTGAGATTCCGCCCGGGGAGCACCAAGTCATCGCGGCGGTTAAGTTCGTTAACGGTCCCGGCGACGACAGCGCCTACGGCGCGGTGATCCCGGAACCCGCCACGGTGGTCCTCTTGCTGATCGGGTGCGGCCTTGCCATCTCGACCACACGTCGAAGGAAACGTCACGCCGTACCTCGTTCTACCCGCACTCGGACATCACGGTAGTCGCTCGAGCAGATCGGTCAGGGCGGCGCGTAGCTGCTCATCGTCGTTTCGAGATTCCGCCTCCGGCGTCTGGGGCACAATGAGATGAGGCTCCGCGCCGTTACCCTCCATGTCGGTTCCGTCACGCAGGAACCACCCTCTGAAGGGTAATCGTACGAACGTTCCGTCGATCAACCTCGTTCCACCGGTGCTGATCACCGAACCATGCGTTGTCTGACCGACGAGTGTGCCGCGCCCGAGCGTCTTGAAGGCGTGGGAGACGATCTCGGCGTTCGAGAAACTCTTCTCGTTGCACAGCATGTTGATCGGCAGCGAGTATCGCTGGATGAACAGCCTTGGTTGCGGGTAGTGCCCGATGCGATCCGGGTCCGCTCCTCGCGGGATCGTGTAGGCATGAGGCTGCACCATGATCGAAGCCAGCAAGCGATCCGCCGTCCATCCACCACCGTTGTTGCGCACATCGATGAGCAGCCCGTCCTTCCCGTCGGCCGCCGCGTACAGATCTCGCTCGAAGATGTCCAGCGATGGCTGACTCATCCCTTGAATGTGAATGTAGCCGATTCGCCCATCCGACCACTGCGACACGAGATCGGCGTTCGTCCTTCGCCACGCTTTGTATTTCAGGCGATTCAGTTCGCCGCCGCCGATCGGCGTCATCAAGAGATCCAGCTCCTTCACCTCTCCGTCATCCATGGTGCGCTTGATCGAGACGATGACCTCCTTGTCGACCCGTCCGGTGAGTCGCGATTCGAGCGTGTCGGTGGCGTCGAAGGGCTTCAGGTCGATCGCGGTTATCACATCTTCGGGTTCAAGGGCCATCGGACCCGTGGCCGCCGGTGACTCCGGCACGACGCCGACGACCTCGTAGCCGTGTGATCCTGATTCGGTGGCCCGCTCCACGCGCTTGTGGACGGTGCCGAGGCGGCCTTGTGGCTGGGCGTTGGGCGAGGGATCTCCACGCATGTACACACCGAGGTGCGATGCGCTGAGCTCGCCGAACAACCGCATCCCGACGTGAGAGAACTCTCCGGCCGTGCGGGTCTGCCGCGCGAGTGCGTGGTATTTTCTGGTTTGGGCTTCCCAATCCAAGCCCTTGAGCGTCGGGTGGTAGAACAGTTCGCCGAGAATCCGTGCCATTTCGGTGAACTTCTGGCTGGCTTGTTCCCGCAGGGAGATGCGCATTTTGTCGGAGATATCAACAAACTCGACCTTGTCGCCGGTGGGCTCGACAGTGCCCGCGCGGCCGTCCTTGACGAGGATCACTTTATCACCGGTAAGGCTCACCTGCTGGACGGAGCTTGCGTCACTTAACCGTTTGCGATCTTCGCCGTTCCACTTCACGGAGTAGAGGCCGGGCTTACCGATTGTCGCCGTGAAGATGTAGTAATCTCCACCGGGCGTGATTTCATTGTTGCCCTCGCTGCCCGCCAACTGCGTGACACGGCGCAGCCGCATGTAGGCATCATCGAGATCGAGTTCCTTGGGCTCCTCCTTTTTCTCATCGTCTCCGTTCTTGTCGTCGCCCTCGTCGTCCTCCTCGCCGCCAACCTTATCCTTCTCGCCGTCGTCCTTGCCTTTGTCATCCCCGACTTCGCCCTTGTCATCTCCGGCTTCCCCTTCATCCTTCTTCTTGTTGGGATTCTCAATCTCGAGCGGTTTGCGCTCCTTGGCTGCTTTGGCGGCGTCCTTGTAGTATTGTTCGAGTTCCGCCGGAGTCGCGACTTCGAGATCGGAATCGAGATAGACCATCCAGAGATCGGCCTTATCGTTGATCCGCTCGGACAGGAAGCTCAGGATTTTCCCGTCGGCCGACCAGCGCGGATTGTAATCGTTGTCTGGATGGCGGGTGATGTTGATCGCCGGCTTCGACGCGTCGGCCGGCACAATCCAGATGTCGGTGTTGAAGTCCAGATCGTTCTGATGATAAGCGATGTGCCTACTGTCCGGGCTCCATCGACATTGCATGCCGTGATCCCACCCGTCCACGAGCTTACGCGTCTCGCCGGACTCGAGATCGAGGATCATCAGATCGCCGCGGCCGCGTCGGAACGCCAGCGACTTCCCGTCATTGGACGGCTGAGGGTCGCGGTCATTCTGTTCGGTGACCACGACCGGTTCGATTCGGAAGGTCAGGGCATCGTGCCACCGATCCGCTTGGAGCTCCTTGGGCAGTTCCTCCTCTTTATCTTTTTTGCCTTCTTCTTCCTCACCCTCTTCCTTTCCGTCATCATCTTCCTTGGCGTCAGCTTTTTCCTTGCCGTCATCTTCTTCCTTGGCGTCAGCTTTTTCCTTACCGTCGCCCTCTTCCTTGGCGTCATTCGGCGGAGTCTCAGTCTTGTCCTTCTCTGA
>CBDUZY010000329.1:0-4205 GCA_965371825.1 uncultured bacterium | reverse complement strand
ATGCTGTTGAAGAGCATGGAGGTCCCTTCGAGGTGGTGCGAGTCCAGAAGGTTGCGTACTCCGACCGCGACGGACGCCCGGTCGTTCCAGAACTCGTGTTCGGCCCGCAGGTCGAGACGGAAGTAGGGGTCGATGTGTTTGGGAAGAAGCATCAGGGCTGGATCAGGTGCCTTGACCCCGTCTACGTAATAGAGGTGTGCGGTCAGGTTCAGGTCATCCGTAGCGTCGTACCGTGCACCGATCATGAACTTGTGCTCCGGCGGCGACATTGTATCGGTCTCGTGGAAGGCACGGTCCGCCTAATCCGCAGCTTGGGTTCGGTACACAGGTGGACGTCCGATATTCAAAGTGACTTGGCAGTGGCGCACGTGAGAGGCAAGACGCACTTGAGCGCCGAGGGGCATCCCACGGAAGCGCCGACCGGAGCGCTGCGACAACTCACGGCGTTGGCTGAGCGCACGGTGCGCGGTCCAGGGCACGCGTGGCGCAGTCAAGGCGCGAGCGCCCCATCCCTGAGTGAGGGTGTCGGGTTTCAGTTGACGGCAAGAGTCGTCGGAGGATTCCCCGGCCTTGCTACGGGCACGGATCGGGACCATCGAACGGATACGGAGCTTCCCTCAGCGCGTCCACCGCATAGGCGACGTCGAGAACACTGACGTTGGCGAAAGGGTCGAGTTCGCGCGGCTGCAATTGTGCTTGCGCCTTACCGGGCGCTCCCGAGATATCCTTGACCTGGTCAACGACCGCCGCCACGTCCAATACGTCGAGCTGGCCGGGGTCGACGTCGCCCCATTGACCTGTGGACAGCGGTAGCTCATCGGAAATGAGCTCACAGCTTGCCTCGATGCCCTCGCAGAGGGAAAGCAGCACAGAGACATTATACTGTGATCCCGGAACGACAGCCGGACTCGTCACGTGCAGTACTTCGTTACCAAGCTCTCCCGCCCAATCACGGTATTCGGGGTCACATGACAGCGTGGCGCACTTCATGGTTGTGCCGAATGCCTCGGAATCGGGACAATCGAATACCGGCTGGTCCTGATCATCACGGAAGAGGCTCACGTACCGATACTCGGGCTCCGCTCCGCCTGCAGTGTAACCACTTCCAGGAGCGGCGGATGTGGAGAGCGTGGTCAACCTCACGCGGACGGCCGTCTCGAAGCCTAACTCGTTGGGCGGGACCATAAACGAGAGATAGCGATTCTTCACCACGCCTTGCGGTTCCTCCAGTGGGGCGCTCACCTCGAGTGGCGCCACGATGATCTGGGCCTGGTCGACCAAGTAACCGACCACGGACCGGGTCGCGTTCGTCGCGAAGGTGTAGTCGATATAATTATGCGTGTCCGTGCTGTCCAACTGCGTGTGGTAGTAGGGGTTGCCCCAGTCCTCGATAAACAGGACCGCCTGATACCCCGCGTTTTGGAAGGGAACGTGGTCGCTTCCCCCCGATGACGAGAATACGCCGGCACTCAGCCCTTCTCCGTAGGCTGCGACGGCCGCCGCGAGGTTGTTCTTGAGCGAACTGGAAGCGGAGTTTCCGAATATGTCGACCGCGTTCGTTCCTTTATTGTAGGCCACCATATCGGCGGAGATCATCGCGAGGATATCGTCGCCGGCGTGGGCGTCGACGTAGGCGTATGACCCGTACAGACCCTGTTCCTCGCGATCGAAGGCTACGAACCGGATCGTGTAGGCTGAGTCGGCCTCCCCAAGTACGCGGGCTGCCTCCAACACCAGGGCGACGCCGCTTGCGTTGTCGTCGGCGCCGGGATTGTTCACGGAATCGTAATGTGCGCCGACAACGAACTCCTGATCGGGATAGACGGTCCCGAGTTTTGTGCCCACTACGTTGTAGTACGTCTGAAAGCTGAAGGAAAAGGGTTCCAAGGTCACGATCAAGCCGTAGTCCTCGAACAGCGAGGCAATGTTGGCTTGGGCCAGGTCGTGCTCGAGGCCGAACCCTCGATTATCGCCGTACTCGGTATACAGCATCTCATCGAGCAAGAAGCGGTAGTTGTCCTCCGACACGCGCGCCGCCGCCAACTGGCCCATCTCGGATGCCGTCGCCGACCCGAACTCGTACACGGCCAAAGGAGGCGTGAGTGGAGTGTTCGGAGCGCGATGCTCGTCCGGTATTGCTATTTCGCGCGGCGCATTCCCCGGTATTGCTGCGGCATTGGCAGCCGGTCCCGAAAATACGAGACAGATGGCGCAGGCCATGAGATTGGCGAAGGCCGTGAGATGAACTTTCCTCAGGATTGGCACGATCCACTCCTTGTTCACTATGCCCGCTTGACCGGGTCTTGCGTACCTACGAGACGATAGCGTGCGTCGGAGCTCTCCAATCAGCTCTTCGTCGCACAGCTTTTCGTCGCGAGGCTCTTCTTCGCGACACTGACGTTGGGCTACGATCGCCAGCTATTCATATTGCTTTTGTGGGACCGGCGAGTCGCGGGAGTCTTGCCCGTGCCCACCACCCTCCGTTGGGGTCATCCGTCGATCTTCTAGGTTAATCGAAACAGCATCCAGAAGCAAGTAAGAAAACGTGTGTGACCGTTGCGGTTGAGTACCGTCTGACTGCAACTGTCCAGGGTTTGGGAATCACTCGGACACCGGACCGGACTGCTCGCATCCGGCGCCCTGGGCGAAGGACCTTCAACGGCTCCGAACCGCAATCGCGCAAGACTGGGAAACCCATCAACGGGCGGAGCGGTCCACGATGCGCGTCATGGCGTCATCAAGCGCGCCCACCGCGCTCTTCGCGCCGTACCGCGCCCGCAAGTGCCTCTGAAGATGCACCGTTTCAGAAGCGTTCAGTCGCCGGTCACCCTTGATGAAGTCGCTCAACCTCCCGCGTAGCGCGCCGTCGGTTGGGTACAGGCACTGCGCGTGCAGTTCACTGGGGATCAGCTCCGGGTACGCCAGGCGGTTGGGGAGCAGGGGTTGACAGCCCGCCAGCATGGCCTCCACAACCGCGATGCCGAAGTTCTCCTGAATTGCGGTGCTCACCACCAGGTCACAGCGCCTCAACGTAGCGAGATACTCGGCCCGGTTCTCCACATAACCTGAGCGAACGATGCGGTGGGCGAGCCGCTCGCGCAAGTCCGTGAAGACCGATGGGGCGGTGCGAAACCGCTCGCCCAAGAGCACCAACTGAAACGCGTGGTCTTCGTTATCCAGTTCGAGAAGCGCAGCGAAGAATGGTCCGGGGTTCTTGTCGTACTCCCAGCGGTGGCACCAGAGGATCGTCACCGGACGATCTGCGCCACGGTTGGCCTCATGGGCCAAAGAGTCCGGTGCGACGGTGGCAGACCGGCTTGCCGGCTCGACAGGCACCGGAGGCGGCAGAACCTCGGACTTCGCTCGTATTTCGCCGACCACGGAACTGGGAACGTAGTCGGGCATCTTGGCGAGGAGGGCTTCCGCGGCGGCGAGGAAGTCATCCATGTGAAACCGCGAGTTGAACCACACCGCGTCGGCCGCCAGGCAGGACGTGATGTTGGTCATCCCGTACTGGAAGTCGCGAGCTTGATCGTCCTGAATAGGATAAGTCAGTTGGTTCTCGTGGAAGTAACACACGATCGGTCGGTCGCGCAAACAGGTCGGAAGAAGGGCCCGTAGATCGGCGACGCTCAACATGTCGTTGCATAGAATCAGATCGATCTTCTCGGCGGATTCCGGTGCGGACCATTCGCCACCATCGCGCACGAACCACAAGGCCGCCCCCCGCATCCGCCATTTCCATTTCCTCGCGGGAAGTGTCACGAGTGTGACATTGTGCCTACTGTACTTCTCGAAGGCATTGCAGAACGCCGCGTGTGATCCGCCGTAGTACGGCTCGAGCACAACGATGTTGAGAGGCTTCGACATTAGTGTCACATAGCCCGAGCGAGGAGTCGTCCTCTGGCGCTCGCTCGATCGCCGCTTGGGAACTCCATCAGATTATCCACCGATTCAGGCGGCGCCTACACGTACCGCATCGCGAAAGCCGCGACCGCGGCGAGTTTCGTGAGTCCCGCCGATAGGTCGCGGGGTGGAGCAGCCAACTCCGAGTCTCGGACAGCCAGGTGACATATTCGTACGTATGGGTCTGTCAATGGTCGAAGCGCTGTGGTATCTTGCCACTCGGCGTGAGACGCTCGGGCGCCGCCGCCCCCTCTTCCGCACCTGGATTGCCACAGGGCGGAGCCTCGTGATCGAGGCCC
>CBDUZY010000328.1:0-4206 GCA_965371825.1 uncultured bacterium | reverse complement strand
CACGCCTCCTACAATGTTGCAAAACTCTCGATAATCCCGGAAACGGTCATCTCCAGGGCGCGCCTTCGACCTCGCTACGGCCAAGGATGGCATGGTCGTGAGGCAAGTTCGCGCGCAGGTCACACGGTGAGCGAGTTGACGGGAGGTTTGGGTCATGGAGGACACCAAGCGCAAGTCGAATCGGGTTCTGAAGGTTGAACGAGACTTCGAGTGGTCGCGGATCGAGCGGCAAGTGATGGCGGCGGCGTACGAACATGTCTTGCCGATTCTTCGGGCCGATCCAGGCGAATCGCTGGTCCAGCAGGCGAGGGCGGATTCGAGCGACCGGGACAGGGCAACGGGTGATCAGCAACGATACGGAACAGGAGCGTAAACGATGACAAACAATGAAACCGCACGGGCGGGTCTTTACGCCCGCGTTTCGTCAGAGCAGCAAGTCAAAGAGAACACCGTGGCCAGCCAGGTCGAAGTTTTGCAACAACGAATCATCGAAGACGGGCTGACCTGCGAGCAGGAGTTGTGTTTCATCGACGACGGCTACAGCGGCGGAACGTTGGTGCGTCCCGCCTTGGAACAGCTACGTGATCTGGCTGCGGCCGGAGGCTTGGACCGTTTATACGTCCATTCTCCGGACCGTCTGGCCCGCAAGTATGCTTACCAGGTCCTGTTGGTGGACGAGTTGCGACGGTGCGGTGTGGAGTTGGTCTTTTTGAATCGACAGATTGGCACGTCGCCGGAAGATGACCTGCTACTACAGGTTCAAGGCATGGTCGCGGAATACGAGCGAGCCAAGATTCTGGAGCGAAGCCGTCGCGGAAAGCGACACGCAGCACGCTGTGGACACGTCAATGTTCTCAGCGGTGCGCCCTATGGTTATCGTTATGTGGGCAAGCACGATGGCGATGGAGAGGCCAGCTATCAAGTGGTGTTCGAGGAGGCTCGGGTGGTGAAGAAGATCTTCGAATGGGTGTCTGTGGATCGACGGAGCATTGGTGAGGTGTGTCGGCGCTTGAAAAATGACGGGACTCCGTCGCCTCACGGCAAGAACTACTGGGATCGGGCCACCGTGTGGGGTATGCTGAAGAACCCGGCCTACAAAGGGGCGGCGGCGTTCGGCAAGACCCGGATCGGCCCGATGCGGCCTCGTCTGCGACCCCAGCGAGGGCAAGCTGAACACCCGCGGCGCGCGTCCAGCACGTACGATGTTCCCCGTGAAGAATGGATCTACATTCCGGTCACAGCGATCGTTGGCGAAGCGATGTTTGACGCGGTGGCTGACCAACTCGCGGAAAACCGCGCCCGGAATCGGCAAAGCAAGCGTGGCGCTCGCTATCTGTTGCAGGGCTTGTTGACCTGTCGTGGGTGTGGACACGCGTTCTACGGTAAGGCCTTGAGCTTGAATGCTGGCAAGGGCAAGCGGCGCGATTACGCCTATTATCGATGCATCGGCATGGATGCTTACCGCTTTGGCGGCCAGCGGATCTGTCATAACAAGCAGGTCCGTACAGACCTTCTGGAAGCGGCGGTATGGGAAGACGTCTGTTCCCTGTTGCGCGAGCCGGAGCGTATTGAACAGGAATACGAACGCCGCTTATTGAACAAGAAGAAGTCCGGGCGGTCTCAAACAGCCGACAGCCTGGGCGCCTCAATCAAGCGGGTCAAGCGTGGCATTGCTCGGCTGATCGATGTGTACGAAGATGGGTTGGTGGAGCGTGCGGAGTTTGCACCCCGAATCAAGCGAGCCAAAGACCGGCTGGTCAGGCTGGAAGCCGAGGCCAAGACAGAAGCCGAGCGGGAAACGGATGAACGGGAACTGCGATTGGTGATCGGGCGGCTCCAGGAGTTCGGAGAACGGGTGAAAGGCGGGCTGGATCAGGCCGACTGGATGACACGCCGTGAGATCATCCGTGCCCTCGTCAAGCATGTGGAGATCAATGAAAACAACGTACGCGTGGTGTACCGAGTGAGTCCATCGGCTTCAACCGACGGCCCCGCGGGAGCAATTATGCAACATTGTAGGGGGCGTGATCGCTCCACTGCGCGTGCACGGCAGGACGCTGCGGTCCTTGGCCCACTACGCGTTCGATGCGCCTTCCAGTAGCCGGGAAGAAGTAGGCATCTTCCTATTCGCCCTATGTTTGCGTTCAGAGGTAACCTTGTAGGTTCATTGGCGGGGCACTCCGCATGATCGCGTTGACATCATGGGCATAGCACTTCTGCACTAGTTCGTTGCCCCGAACGGGGCAATGGCCTGTAGCCACGGGTGTAGCGCAGCGCAACCCGTGGTACTGGGTGCGCTCTCATATCTCTCGCCCCGGACAGGGGCGAAGGACGGTCAGGCAAACAGACTGGGCGGGAAACGACCTCCGCCCCGCCGGGGCGGGTCCGGAAGGAAACCTCATCGACCACGGGTTGCGCTCGCCGCCTCAGGCGGACTCTCTGCACCCGTGGCTACAGCCCTGAGTCCCTCCGGGACTATTCATTTCTCGCCTACGAGTTCGCCAGTTCGTTGACCGCGCGGATTGGCGTCCATGCCACACACCCAACGCGCGGGTGCGCGGGTGCCCCATCCTTCGCCCGTAGGCGAAGGGTGGGGGACGGATGGCCGCGTATGTGCGCCCGGGCATCGGCGGAGTGAGTCACTGCTAACCAGGCGCCTGCTCCCCGAACCTCCCCTTCACGATCACCGGAGGCGTTGTATTGCCGTGTGCGCGCTGAGAGCGGAAGAACCAGAGAAGGAGCGACCCAAACACGTAAAAAAGGTCGCGAAACGAACCCAACTTTCAGCCCTGGCGCTATCGAGAAAGCGGTGTTCCTTGAAGAGCCGAACCCAATCAAACCCAACAACGCGGGTGCCCCGTCCTGCGCAAGGAGCTGACGCGGCGTCACCACTTAGGCACTACGAGGGCCTTGACGACCTTGCCTTCAGCCACGGCAGCGAGGGCGTCGTTCACGCCGGAGAGCGGGTAGCGGTCGAGCTTCACGCCGGACCAGAGCTTCGCGGCTCGCTCTACCCGCAGCATCTCGACGGCCCGATGAAAGTGCGAGTAGTCCGAGCCCCAGCAGCCGCGAACGTCGAGGTGCTTCTTGTTCAGATCGAGGTGGGGATTGAACGGGATCTCGCCGTAGTCGGTGTACTGGCCGACGATGACGACGCGCCCGGCGTCGCGTGTGAAACGCATCGCCTGAGTGACCGCCGGTGGTGCGCCGGTGCATTCGATGGTGACGTCCGCCCCGCGACCGCCGGTGTGCTTCAGCACCCAGTCAAGGCGCTCGGGCTCGGACAGCGACTCGAAGTTCAGTACCTCGTCGGCACCCATGCCTTGGGCGTTGGCAAGTCGATCATTCGGCGCCCCTATGCACAGCACTCGCCGGGCACCCCGCAGCGTGGAAAAGGCTATGGCCGAGAGCCCGACCGGTCCCGAGCCGAGCACCAGGACCGTGTCGCCCAACATGATGTCAGCCCGCTCGACGGCGTGAAGCGAAGTCGGCAGCGAGCACCCGCCAGCCATGAAGAGATCGTTGGTGACGCCGTCCATGCGAATGCAGTGCACGCCCGGCTTGAGATAGATGTACTCGGCCCATCCGCCGGTCAGTCCGTCGTCGATTCCGTAGGTGATTCCATACACCTTCCGCTCGGGACAGCGCGTCGAGGCCTTGGCGACCAGGCAGTGCCAACACGCGTGGCACGTGCGGTGTACGTCGAGGAATGTAACCCGGTCGCCCTCCACGAGCGGTTTTCCGTAAACGTCGAGCATCGCTCCGCGAATCTTGTCGAGCACTCCCACGGAGACGTGTCCGGGGATGATGGGGTACGGGACTCCAGCCAGTCTTCCGTCGCGAAGGTGAACGTCCGTACCGCAGACTTCGCTCAGCTCGGTTTTCAGCAGGGCGGAGTCGGGTTCGAGTTCGGGCAGCGGTATCTCGCGCACCTCGCAGTCGCATCCCGCGTGACCGCCGGATTTGGGGCCGGGCATGACCGCAGCCAGTCCTGTTCGTGGCTTGAAGGAAGGTCGGTGTTTTGCATTACCCATCGCTTACGGAATCTCCTATTACAATCCCCTACTTCTTGGGCGGCGGCTTAAGTGACAGGAAGAGCTCGTCGAGCTGGACATCGGTCACGGGTGCCGGTGCGCCGGTTAGCGGACAGACGGCCCGCTGGGTCTTGGGGTATGCGATCACTTCGCGCAGGCTGTCCGAGCCGCT
>CBDUZY010000327.1:0-4207 GCA_965371825.1 uncultured bacterium | reverse complement strand
ATTAAGGCGAAAACGCGGTTTGGGCAACGGCAACCCCGTCTGGTGATAGTACGTCGTGCGGAACGCGGAGACGTTTCGTTGGATGTTTTCGAGCATGATCCCGATCAGCACGATGTGTGGGTGGTACTTCGCCCCATCGCGCTGATAACGCACGTACGCCTGGTCGGTGCCATACCCTGGCACCCCGAAGTTAAGCACTTCCAGGTTGCCGCGCGACTGCTCGAGAATCGCCAATGCCGTCTCGGTGTTGTCTACGGAGTCTCCATGTACGTAGGAGTCGCCAAAGGCCGCGATTCGGGTCACGCCGGGCGGTGGTTCCAGCGTATATTCCCTGTCGGCCCGTATTCCGGCTGAGTTCGCTCGGTATCGCCGCCCCGCGAAGATGCCGTCGGGGCGCAAGGTCCAACCGAGGTCCGCATCGAAGACGTAGTACGGCCAATCATCCTTCTGGAGCCACTCGAGCTGCGACTCTTTGAAGATGAGTGAATAGGGTGGTAGCGGCCAATGGCGGAACATGCCGTCGCGACAGAAGGCGATCCCGATCGCAACATCGGCGACAATGACGGTAAGCAAGGAGATGCAGCACCCGGCCAGCAGAAACCGCCGCCGTCGACCGAAGCGCCCCGTTGCGGCGGTGCGCGGAGGCGCAGCGCCTGCCACATCGGCTTTAGAGGCCGGCGGCGCGAAGTCGCCGATTGCCTGCGGCGACGCTTCGAGCGCTGCGTTATCCACCGTCATATCCGTTCTCTCCGAGCCCGTCACACCGTGGCCGTACGCCGCTCCAGGACGTCCTCGTAGAGTCGCGCCCACCGGGCGTGCAAGTCCCGCCAGTCATACTCGCGTTCGACCATCTCCCGGCCGGCCTGACCCATTCGGCGGCGCAGACCGGCGTCTGCCAGTAGTTCCCCTACCGAGGCCGCAATCGCGGTCGAGTCTTCCGGCGCAACAAGCAAACCGGTCTGTTCGTGCCGAACGGTGTCTCGCAAACCGCAGACGTCGGAGGCGACTACCGGGATACCCGTGGCAGCCGACTCGAGGGCAGCCACTCCGAACGCCTCGTGAACCGACGGGATAACCGACACAGCCCAACGCCCGAGGATCTCCGGCAAACGACGGTGTGCCATGCGCGGAATCCACTCGATCGACGCGTTGACGCCGAGTTCAACCGCGAGATTGCGACACTCCTCGAGTTGCGCTCCATCGCCGACGAACTCGAAAATCGTGTCCGGCCACTCGGCGAGTATCAACGGCAATGCTCGCACCAGGTGAACCGCCCCGTAGACCGCGCGAAAGCCCTTGAAAAACCCCACACGTTGCCGTTCGTCGCCTCCCGCCCGTGTAAGTCCCAACGGACGGAAGAGATCCAGATCGACGCCGAACGGCGCTACGTCAATCTTGTCGATGTCGAGACCCGCGTAATCCGCAACGGTGCGGGCGAACGTCGGTCCACAGGTTGTCACGGCGTCGGCGCGCCGAAGTAACGAGATCCGCGACCGGATCACCTCCGGCGAAGCAGGCGTCTCGCCCGGCGGGTCGACGATATCCGATCCCCAGGCGGTGGCGACGAGACGACTGTCTTCAGTGCCTAGCGGATCGGGCTCGCCATGGTCACCAGTTACGAAACCCCAATCATCGAGGAACTGGACGTTGACCACGTCGAATCGGCGCAGGAATCCTCTCACGTAACGGCTCTTACGTTCCCGCCAGCGTCGCGGGTTTGTGAGCCCCGCTGATGGAACGTGGAAACGCTCCACCGTCGCCCCCTCGACCGCCGCCGGCGTGTGGGTCACGACGTGCACTTCGAGCCCGCGCCCCACCAACCCGGGCACGAGGCGCTGTATGTGTACTGATCGCGCGTCGCCGAAGATGCAGATCTTCACGAACGACTCCCACACTCTTCAAGCCGGCTCGCGACGCTTGGCGGCCCGTCGCCCCCGGCCGGTTGGTGAATCAAGATGCGCCCTACGCACGACTCGAACGACCAGTCATGGTCAAGACAGACGGCACCGGTCGCCTTTCCGTCGTCGTTGATCACCATCGGGTATCTAAACGGCGTATCGAGTTCGTTCGTCCCGCTGTCGGCGTCCCACATTCGCACATTCCAGAAGTACTGCCCACCGGCGAGCGGAATCTCGGCGAGCGACAGCGTGACGCGGTGCAGCCCGACCTCACCCGGGAACGTCGTCGCATCGCGACCGGAGTTGAGACTGATGTGGACGTTGTTGGCCGGTGCCCTCAGATTCGTCTCCACGATCAGTCGCGGGATGGCACGGGTGAGCCGAAACGTGAGCTCGATCCGCACTTCGTCGCTAGGGCGAATCCAAGCCACCTCATCGCCGCTCGAGTTAAGCAACCGAAACGATTGTAGCTCGACGCTTTCCGCACCACCGTTGCCGTCTTCCACGAGATCGGCCGGTCGATCCGCGTATACCCGCGACATAGCCCGCAGATAGTGCCCGACCGCCTCCGGCGGTGGTCCATGAAAGGACACCTTTCCACCATCCAGTACGATGGCTCGACGGCAGATCTCCTGCATTTGTTCGAGGTTGTGGGTGACGAAGACGAGGGTTGTCCCGTCCCGCACGAGCCCGTGCATCCGGTCGAGGCAGCGAAGACGAAACACCGCGTCGCCCACGGACAGAACCTCGTCGACCAGGAGCACCTGGGGCTCGACGTGCGAGGCGACGCTGAAACCGAGTCTGGCGTACATGCCCGAGCTGTACCGTTTAACAGGCATGTCGAGGAACCGTTCGAGCCCGGCGAACGAGACGATGGCATCCAGCTTCCGGAGGATCTCGGCACGGCTCATGCCCAGGATCGCCCCGTTCAGGAAGATGTTCTCCCGCCCGGTAAGGTCGCCGTGGAACCCGGCACCTATTTCGATCAGCGCCGCAAGTCTCCCGTCGACCGTCACGCGACCCTTGTCAGGTCGAAGAATGCCCGCCAGAAGTCTGAGCACAGTGCTCTTGCCGGCGCCGTTGGGGCCGATGATCCCGACCGCTTCCCCTCTCGAAACCGCGAAGTCCACGTCCGAAAGTGCCCAGAACATCGACTTGCCCCTGCGAGGGTGCTTGTGAAACAGTCGCCGCACACCGTCGCCGATGAGGTCGCGCAGCGAATCCTGCGTCTGCCCGAGGCGGAACCGCTTCGAAACGTGATTGAAGCGTACGACCTCGTCAGCCATCAAATGCACTCCGCGAAACGGTAAGACGACCGGCGGAAACAGATCCACCCGGAGATCAACACGACCAGTGCGAACCCGGTCACATACGCGAACCCGCCGAAGTCGGGCCATCGCCCGTGAACGATGCAGTCCCGGTAGGACTCGATCAGCGGCACGAGCGGGTTCAGCCCGATCACACGGGCGAGCAAGGAACCATCCCGCGGCACGGGCACCACGACGGCCGACACGAACATCCACAACTGGATCGTGATCCCGAGTATCTGACGCACGTCGCGGTAGAAAAGATTGGCCATTGCCAGGAACATGCCGATGCCGATCGTAAGGAGGATCTGAACGGTCACGATCACCGGCAGGAAAAGGAGCGGCAAGCGCGGGGCGAAGGTCCACTCTCCGCGAACGTGGAAGTAAGCCATCAGGGCTGTGAGCACGCTCATCGCGATGCAGAAATCCACGAATGAGCTGGCTA
The DNA here is from genome assembly GCA_965371825.1 of uncultured bacterium. Classification (GTDB taxonomy): domain Bacteria; phylum Planctomycetota; class Phycisphaerae; order UBA1845; family UBA1845; genus JAJRUK01. The sequence continues at coordinate 557 of CBDUZY010000327.1, read as the reverse complement.
TGCACGACAACGGAAAGACCTCTCGCGGAAAGTACACTTTCGTAACCAAGTTACGGTTGGCCACCAGCGAGTTCACGCACGCCCCCAGGCTTACGCTGAAGAAGGTCCACGGCACCAGCCCGACGTACGCGAACAGGGCGTAGGGCATCTGAACCGGCAGCAGCGATGAGGCGTCGATCGCACGCGTGAAAACGAACGTGAACACGAGCATCATCGAAAGCGGCAGCAGGACAGCCCACGCGATCCCGAGGAGCGACTGCTTGTAGCGAATGCGCAGATCGCGCCACGTCAGACTCACCAGGAGCTGCCGAAAACGCATGACATCTGCTGTGGCGATAGTGGCGGTTAGCGCGCGCACCCGTTACAGAGCCTCCCCATCATCTAAGACGGACCTTATCCACCCTCTTATCGGTCGTTCGCAAACGGGTCTGAGGTTGCGCGTACGCCCGCCCCGATTCCGCAGCTGATTTGAACTTGGCCTGCCTCGCGCCCCTCTGCCACCGTTCTCGAGCAGTGTGGGAGCGTAGGGCAGGTCGAGGAACGAGACCTGCCGTTGG
>CBDUZY010000326.1:0-4217 GCA_965371825.1 uncultured bacterium | reverse complement strand
CGAAGCTCCGATCGTCGTCGACCGGACGACCGGCCTGGCCGTCTCGCTCGGCAGGAAGCAGCTCGCCCACTGGACCGGCCTGGCCGTCCAGACCGTAAGCGACTACTCGACCGGGAAGTACAACATTCCCGTCGACTTCTGGCGTCGCGTCCTCGACCACTACCTCGACGCCCGGATCATCGGCCTCTTGCTCGGCGACTCTCACAACTACGAACTTGTCCATCACGGGGAAGTCAGACCGAACACCGCTCCGGAGTTTTTCCGCGACGCAGTGGAGCAGGTTGGGGCCTTCGTGGCTCAACAGGAGTACATCGCCGAGATCCTCATCGACGGGCGGATCGACGAGCTCGACGGCAACAGCGTGCAGGAATACCACGACGCGTACCTGCGGCACCGCCTTCTCGACGCCAAGCTGCACCGCTCAATCATCGACAAGTACCAGCGGGCCGTCGCGGCTAAGGCGGTTGCCCGATGATCGACGTCCTCATCTTCGCCATCGTCTTGCTGGCCTTCGGTTTCGTGACCGTGTGGTTCGCCGAGGCCCGCAGGAAGGCGACCGTTACCGTTACCTGTAAGTGTGGGCGTCGAAATATCACGGCTGTGCTCATCGACTCCGGCAGTCGCGCCTGCGCGGAAGCGATTCTGACCGAGGCCTGCTTCTGGTGCGCACCGAACCGCGACAGTGAGCACGGAGCCGCGACCGTCAGGGAGCGGACATGTGGAACACACGGAGCCGCGACCGTCAGGGAGCGGACATGCGGAACACACGGAGCGGCCGGGAGATCATGATGTTCAACGTTAGACATCAACAGTGTCCGCAGTGCGAGCAGTGTGTAAGCGTTGAGGACGTCGCAACCGAGGATCTGCACGACCACATGGTCACTTTCGTGCTCTGCGAGTTTTGCGGGATAGGCGTCGAGACCCTGTGGAAGAAGGTCGGCGACGGCTACGAGGAGGACTTCTCCGTGACCTTTAACGAACACCGTGACCCCGTGAAGTTCGGCAAGTTTACCCAACGGCTCCTCGACGCCCGCGCCGCTTAGGAAAACGTACCCCAATGCCGCAGGCACTGCGACAATCACAGACCAATGTCGGAAACCCCGACGACTGGCTACCCCTCGCCGAGGCCGCGTCCTTGCTTGGCCATCCGTTGCGGAGTATCCGCTGGCGGGCGCGGGCCCACTGGCACCCGGCCGGCCTGGCCGAGCTCCGCACGCCGCGATCGGGCAGGGGCAAGCCCACCTGGTTCGTGCACCGTTCCGTCGACTCGCGGTTTCGGCGTTGCGTCGACAAGCCCACACGCGAAGACCGGGCTCGCCAGTCGCTTCTCGCCAGGTTCCCCGCCCATCACGTCGCGGCCGCTTACCGCAAGGCCCACTGGTTAAGCGAGTGGCGCAAGCGCTGCGCGACCCCGCGCATCGCCGAGCAGACCGATCTGTCCATCGCCGCCCAGGTTGTGGCCGAGGCCAAGGAGGTCGAGGGCGACGGATACAGGATCAGCGTCCGGACGCTGCAGGGTTGGCACGCCGCATACAACGCCCCCGGCGACGACGGTCACATTGCCGGTGTCGGCGCCCTGGTCGATCGCTACGTCGACAACTGCGACGACAGCGGCGGTCGATCACCCGAGGCGGTTGCGTACTTCCGCGAGCTCTATCGCACCGAACTGAAACTCAGCGTCGCCCAGTGTCACGGGATGGTCCGGCGCAAGGCCAAGACCGAAGGTTGGCAGTGGGCGCGAACCGCCAGGGCGACGAGCGCCTGGCTGAAAAGGTACGATGACGTCTCGCTCAGTTTCCTGTGTCGCAACGGCAAGAGGGCTTGGACTCACAGGTTCATGCGCTACCTCGAGCAGGACTGGGAGGCGGTCGCGGTCGGCGAGTTCTACGTCGGCGACCACGCCCAGTGCGACTTCTGGGTGACGCACAAGGGCAAACAGATCAGGCCGTGGATGACCGCCATACAAGACTGTCGCAGTCGGCGGATCGTCGGCTGGCGTCTAGGCCCGGCCCCGCACCAGGAGGCGATCATCTGCGCTTTGCGCATGGCCTTCCGCGAGGCGATTCCCACTCACTACCGGATCGACAACGGCAAGGACTTCACCGCGAAGGCGTTCACCGGTCTCACCAAGGCCGAGTGTCGGCGCCTGCGCAGCGAGTTCGGCAGCGAGTGGAAGGACGCCGTGCGGCGGAGCCGTGAGCTCATCGCCTGCGACGATCCCCGATGGTACGGGATCGCCGCCGAACTCGGCGTCGAGTTGATCTACGCCCACCCGTACCACGCGTGGAGCAAGGGCACGGTGGAACGCTTCTTCCTGACCTTCCACAGCCAGTGCGCCAAGACCATCGCCACGTACTGCGGCAACAGCCCGACCAGTCGCCCGGAGAGCGTCGATCTTGTTCGCAAGGGCTACACCGGCAGGTCAACGGAGGGACTCGAACTGATCGACGGTTCAGCCGTGCCCACGATGGAAGAGGCTCGCGAGCACGTCGCCGCGTTCATCGAGGTCTACGAGAACACGCCGCACAGCGGGCGCGGTTGCGACGGGGCGACGCCTATGGCCGTGTGGAAGACGGCGAAGCATCTGAGCAAAGCGTCGGGCGACGCACTCGACTTCTTGATGTCGGTTCGTGGAACGTACAAGGTGGGGCCCAACGGCGTGTCGCTCACCGTCGCCGGCACACGGCTCAGTTACGGCGGCACCTGTTCGGCGTTGCGCCGGTGGGTCGGTCGAAAGGTGTTGGTCGCGGTGGATCCCGAGCACCCGGCTCGCTGCACCGTCTTCGATCCCGCAAGCCGCCGAATGATCGCCGCCCTCCAGCCCAACCAGCGGCTCCATCCGCTGGCTACTGCCGACGATCTGCGCGAGGCCTCCGCCGAGGTGAACCGCGACCGCAAGGGTATGCACGATTTCGCCCGCAAGTCAGCCCGGCGAACACTCACCGCTACGGCCCGAACGAACCGGGATCTGCACGCCCGGGCGGACGGCTACCGCGCCACCGGCACCGACGACTCCAAGGCCAACATCGCCCCCGTTCGAACGGGCTTCGAAGGCGTCTCGACACCGGTTCAAAGCGCCGGGTTCTCCGAGGCGGCGATGCCGGAGCCGGACGGCGTGGCGGAACTGTTCATGGACGAGGAACCGGATCGCGACGACATCACGATGCCTCTAGACGTCGGCGATCTTCTAAGCGACGAGGACGACAGGAGTGAACGCGACGATGGGTTAGCCGCGTTCTTCGACGACGAGGATGACAAGGACACCTGATTTCAAGCAGCTCCTAACGGATTGGGATCAACTCATGGCGGCATGGACGTTGCCAAATGACGGGCCACTGACGGACGAACAGCGCCGTCGGGCGATGGAGAACTTCGACGCCTACATCCGGCGACACAACCTCCATCACGAGGACGTCGCCCGCCAGGTCGGCAAACCGGGCAAGACTCTGATACGCGACCTCACCAGAGGCGTGTTCCGCGATCACGCCGACGATCACATTCGCAAGCTCAACAACTGGACCGAGCAGCACGCCCGCCAGCAGAACGCCAAGGTCGACGGCAAGTTCGTGAAGACCGATGTCGCCCTACAGATCCTGCGGGCCGCGAGGCTGATCCGTGAGAACCAGACGATGGGCATGGTCGTCGGCCCCACGGGGATAGGTAAGAGTCGGTGCGCAGAGGCCCTCCGCGAGACGTTCGCGGGTGCAATCCTCGTGCCCATCGTGTGGGGAAGTTACCACCCCAAGGGGTTGACCAGCGCCATGGCCGAAAGGCTCGGCGTCCGCTCCTGGACGACTAACCCCCAGGGCGTCCAGTACAAGACGCAGCTCGAACGCGTCATCGGTAAGCTCGGCGACTCCGGTCGCATGGTAATCATCGACGACGCCCACAAGTTACGAGACGAGGCTCTCGAACTCCTCCGCGAGATTCACGACCGCACCGGGTGTCCCATCCTGCTGTTTGCCACCAAGGACCTGCAGGATCGCATCCAGCGCGGAGCGGATCCCGACGGCGGTCAGCTCTATTCGCGCTTCGACGTCATCTGGCCGGTAACACAGGGTCGCGACGTCCGGGCCGGCGGCAAGGGGCTCTTCACCGTCGACGAGATCCGCAAGCTCTACGAGCAGACGCCGATCAAGCTCTCGCCCGACGCCGCCCGGTATCTGCAGGACGTCGCCAACGAGCTCGGCCACGGCTCACTTCGCCGTTGCCGGATC
>CBDUZY010000325.1:0-4218 GCA_965371825.1 uncultured bacterium | reverse complement strand
GTTACTGGCCGATGCGGTCGCGGGCGATCGCCACGGATGATCTCGGGCCACGTTGCCTTGGCTGCGGGTATTCGCTGCGCGGACTCCGGGCGACTCGCTGCCCCGAGTGCGGCAGTGAGCCGACGCTGGACGAACTATGGGCTGCGACGACCGGCGTACCGTAGGTGCGGCGTCTGGCAACCCCCTCTTTTCGCCGCGTCGTCACGCCAACTGCCCGGCCAGATACTCGACGAGGTGCCTGGGATGTGCCCCCGTATGGTGCTCGATGTGTTGCCTGCAACTGAAGCCCGAGATCGCTACGCCCGCGTCGCCGCGGTTGCGTACGGCGGGGAAGAGCCGCTGCTCGCCGATCGTCCGGGCTATCTCGTAGTGCTCCTTTTCATGTCCAAAAGAGCCCGCCATCCCGCAACAGCCGCTGTCGATCCGAGAGGCTGATTCGCCGAACACCCGGGCCAAGAGGGCATCCGCGTCATCCGTTCCCACGATCGCCTTCTGGTGACAATGGGCGTGGTAGATCAGCGGCTGCGGCGAGCCGGCAAACTCGATCGCGTCGGGGCGCTCATCGAGCAGGCGGCGCAGGAAGGTCTCGATCGTAACGGCTTGTGCGGCGACTCGCCGTGCCGCGGGCGTGCGTACAAGCTGCGGATACTCGTCGACCAGCGTGAGAATGCAGCTCGGCTCGGTGCCGATGATGGGCACGCCTTTCGCGGCGAGGTAGGTGAGTCGTCGAACGTTGAACTCGGCGAGCTGCTTGGCCTCCCCGAGAAGACCTTGGCTTATCGCCGGTCGACCACAGCATACCGTCCCCGGACAGAGGACCTCGAACCCCGCCCGCTCGAGAAGTCTCACCGCGGCCACACCGACTTTCGGCGTGAAGTGATTCGTCCACGTGTCGACGAAGTAGACCACCGTTCCGTAAGGAGCCTTGCGTCCGGCTGTGCGACGGCGGTGCCCGCGGAACCACGCGCGGAATGGTTGTGACGCCAGGCGCGGGGGCGGCAGGCGGCGGTCCAGACCATAGCGACTTTCGAGCAGCCGGCGGGTCAAAGTAGAGCTCGCGACGACGTTGCTCAATCGCGGCAGCTTACTGGCCACGGCCAATCGAGCGGGCAGGTCGACGATGAAACGCGCCCGCCGACTCGCCCCGGTTATCAGGGTTTGCCGTGCGAGGTACTCCGACTTGAGCCTGGCCATGTCGACACCGGTGGGGCACTCGCTCTTGCAGGCCTTGCACGACAGGCAAAGGTCCATCACCTCCGCAAGCTGCGGGTCGCCGAGGCCGTCGAGCAGGCCTCGGTTGGACAAGGCGACGCGAAGGGCGTTTGCCCGGGCCCGCGTGGTGTGGACTTCGTCACCGGTAGCCATGTATGACGGGCACATCGTCCCGACGAGCCGCTTCCTGCACTGCCCGACGCCGCTGCACATTCCGGCGAGCTGGGCCATTCCGCCATGGGCCGAGAAGTCCAGATAGGTCTTCACGTTGTGGGTGCCAAAGGATGGCCCGTAACGCAGGTTCTCCGTCATCGGCCAGGGGTCGACGATCTTGTGCGGGTTCATCAGACCGGTCGGATCGAACAGATCTTTGACCTCTTTGAAAGCGGCCAGGATTCGCGGCCCGTACATCTTCTCGAGCCAGCAGGAGCGCACGATGCCGTCGCCGTGCTCACCGGTGACCGCACCGCCGAACTCGATGGCCAGGTCGGCGACGGCCTCGGCGATGCGTCCCATCTTCTCGACCCCCGCACCGTCTTTGAGGTTCAACACCGGTTTGACGTGGATGCAGCCTACGCTCGCGTGAGCATAATAGCCCGCGTGTACTCCCTCCGCGTCGAGGATCTCGCCGACGCGCTCGATGTACTCGCGCAGGCGGGCGGGATCGACCACGGAATCCTCGACGAAGGCGTACGGTTGCTCGTCCCCGGGTTTGGACATGAGCAACCCCAGCCCCGAGGCGCGTAGGTCCCAGAATTCCGCCCGGCGCGTGTCCGGCACCGTGGAGGTGGCATAGGTCCTCGCCGTTGCCTCACCATCCGCCAGCAGGCAGTCCACCTGCGATGACACGTTGTCGTCACTATCACCGAAGAACTCGACCGCCAGCACGGCAGCCGGGTCGCCGGTAAGGAGAACCGACCTGCTACCGGGGGCGCTACGTGCGCGGCTCGCCTCGATGATCATCCGGTCGACCAGCTCGACGGCCGCCGGTCGATGGGCCAGCGCCGCCGGTGTCGCCGCCAGGGCGTCGAGATGTGACCGAAAGTGAAGAAGCACGAGTCCTCTGTGACGCGGCACCGGCGTCAGGGCGAGCTCCGCCCGGACCACGACACCGAGCGTGCCCTCACTTCCGCACAGAATCTTGACCGCGTCCGCCGGCGTTGCGGGCGACCCGAGGCGATCCAGGCCGTAACCGCCGTTGTTACGCGCCACCTTTGGGAACCGCCGCTCGATCTCCTCGTGACAGCCGTCCCGTATCCTTGCCAGCTCCCTCTCGATCGCGGAGGCGCGCTGTCGCTCGTCGCCGGCCTCACCGGCCTCACGCGACTCGCCGGACTCCGAGCCGCGATTCCTGCCGAAGGTCACGACCTCGCCGCCTGCCAGAACGACCGTAAGCTCGATCACGTGATCCACCGTTCGACCGTAGATTAGGGAGTGTGCCCCGCACGAGTTGTTGGCGATCATGCCGCCGATCGTCGCCCGGCTGCTTGTGGCCACGTCAGGAGCGAACCACAGGCCGTGTTGTGCCAGTTGGGCGTTTAGCTCATCCAGTACCACACCGGGCTCGACCTCGACGGTGCCGGCGTTCGAGTCCACCCGACCTATCCGGTTCATGTGTTTCGAGAGATCGAGCTGCAGACCCGGACCGACCGCCCCTCCCGTAAGACCCGTGCCGGCTCCGCGGGCGATTATCGATACACGTGCCCGCCGGCACTCGTTCACGGCCGTGACCACGTCGTCGACATCGCGCGGCATCGCGACGCCGATCGGAACGATCTCATAGATGCTCGCGTCTGTTGCGTAGATGGTCCGGGCCAAGCGATCGAACCGGACCTCGCCCCTCAACCGGGCGCGAAGTCGCTCGCCCAACGCCGTGGTCGCTGACGATTGATCTTCGGGAAGCGCGCTCGATGGGTCCACGCTTCGATCACTCCTTAATGGAGAAGGTGGACCGCGACAAAGCGAGCTGGCGGTACGTAGCCGCGGTACGCTCCGCCATGGCGCTCATGGAATGATGGGTACGGACATACTCCACCGCGCCGGTTGCCAGTTCTCGTGCGAAAGCATGGTCCGCAAGTAGCCTCTCTATGGCATCCGCCAGGTTCTCACCGGTCGCTCGCTCACAGACCAAGGCCGTCTCCCCGTCGCGAAGGTGATCAGTCACGCCGCCCGAGCACGCGACGACCGCCATACCGGCGCCGGCTGCCTGCAAACTGTCAGCCGTGATCCCGGTGTCGCTCGACGGCTGCACGAAGATGTCGGCGCTGCGCATCACCGTGACCGGGTCGCCGAGCGGCTGGGCGAACGTAACCTCGCGTGACAGGTTGCGCGCCCGAGCCAGGCCTCTCAGCGCTGATTCATAACGACCACGACCCAGCAGGAAGACAAGCGGAGTGTGTCCGCGCGTCCGAAGAAGGTCGAGAGCGGTGATCAACCGATCTACGCCGCTGTCTTTTTCGAAAGGTGATGTACACAGGATGGTCGCTATTCTTTGAGGTTGCGCGAAACAGGCGATCTGCTGGGAGACCGGAACGCCAGGGCGAACGAGTTCGATCCGATCACTGTCTATCTTCAACTGGGTCTCGAGTACACCCGCGAGCGGTTCGCTGAAGGCGAGGAACCGTCGGATTCCGGTCTCTTCGAGCTGGGCGATCCCGTCACAATCCTCCATCGAGGTGACCTGGAACACGACATCCAGATCGAACGCCTCGGCGATGGCCAGGGCGATTCCGTAAGAGGGTCCCGACATGGCGTGGACGACCGTGGGAGGCTGATGCGACAGGACGTCGACAAGCTGCTCGAGCCGCCGCTTCCGAACCGGCCAAACGACCGGTTGGTGCAGCAGCGTCTGGATAGGCCCCAGCGTGAGCGTCTCGACACGTGAATCGCAACTGAGCAGTCGAATCGGGATCGCCTGATCGACGAGACCGACAGCCAGGTGCCGCAAAACCCGCCCGAAGCGGTCGAATGCGTCCGTGTCGACGCACAACGCCACGCTCACCACGG
>CBDUZY010000324.1:0-4221 GCA_965371825.1 uncultured bacterium | reverse complement strand
CGGTAGTGGTTGAGTTGTTGACATCGAGGACAGCGTGGAACGAGGACAAACGAAACAGCGGGTAGAAGAACTTCTGTTCTGCCTTTACGAACGGGCCATCCATCCGGAACTCTTCGACATCCGTCGTGTGAAACGTCTCACTCAGCGCCGGTATCAAGCCGAGATCTGGGTGTGCGGACTTTCGCACGTAGTGATGGTGCGCGCCGGAAACCAGACTCTGACCGAGCTGATCACGGAGGATCCGGAACTTCTTCCGAAGACCGGTCTGGCGACCTCATTCCGCTTCCGCGGAGAACGCGACCACGCTCAGTCATTTGACGACGGTCTGAAGTATATCCTCTCGACCCAGGTTGAGCGGATGACCCCGCAACTCTTTCCAGCTACGCATCGGGACTACGTGCATTACGCTCAGAACCGTGGGCTGTTCCTCTCCTTCGAGGAGTGGACGCATGATGGGCTGGCCCCGTTCTCGTTCGTCGACTTCGACGCTCGCGATCACGAGCTGCACATTCACGCGTTTCACGTGTACCCGGAAGAGTTCACCCTTCTGAAGACGCAGTCGATCTTCGAGATCGGCGAGCCCGCCATCCCACTAAACTAGCGCCACGGACCGAGCGCCCGGCGACGGTGTCCTCAAGCGGTCCGACCCGACCGCGGATAATTCACGCCTGTTTGCGTCCCCCGCAGGAGGCCTTCTCGGCGAGGAACGTGGGGTATCGCGCCCAGAAACCCGATAAATGAGTGCAGAGAACAGGGCTGGTCGAGCAGGCGCGGAGTCGACATGACCGGAAAGCGTGAAGTGTCTCCACGGTGGTCTATCTCACGCCGTACGTTTCTTGGTGCCGCTGCCTGTGCGGCCGGCACTTCAGTACTGGTGCGCGGGGATGGTCCGAGCGAAGACAGCGAAGGCGTCGAACTCGAGGTCCCCTCTGGGGTTGCGCCATCTCGTGTCGTCCAAGTCAGCGCTCGGGAACTGGTCGTTGGACACAAGGTGCACCCGACCCTTCTGCGGGAGATGCTCCAGCGATTGCTTACCACGATCACGGGGGAGCGTACCGAGGAAGCCGCGTGGAAAGCGATTCTGAAGCGTGACGACGTCATAGGGCTCAAATTCAATCGATCGGGGCAGGAGGCGATTGGAACTAGCGAGGTGATGGCCGACACGATCGTGACTTCGATCCTCGAATCCGGGTGGCGCCCGGACCAGATCGTTTGCATCGAGGCGCCCGAAGCGGTGGAGCGCCGGTTTGGCACGACCAAAGCGCAAGCCGGCTACGCGACGCAAGCAACCGCGTTTTCGAGCGGTTCCGATCAACTCGCAACGGTTCTCGATCAGGTTACGGCCATCGTCGACATACCCTTTCTGAAAACGCACAATATCGCCGGTCTCACATGCGCGCTGAAGAACTTGTCGCATGGATTCGTCAGGCACCCGGCCCGGTTTCACGGCAACGGTTGCTCGCCGTTCATAGCCGACATAGTGGGCCTCCCCAAGATCCGGGGGAAGCTTCGCCTGTGCGTTGTCGACGCGATGCGGGTGGTGTTCTCCGGAGGTCCCGCCGCGCAGTCGAACGCGATCACCGACGTTGGGACCCTACTTGCTTCTTTCGACCCGGTAGCTGTCGATACGATCGGACTGGAGCTCCTCAACGAAACCCGGCGGCGGAATGGCCTGCGCCGTATAGCTCGGTCAGCCGCAGAGATTCCACAACTGCGAACGGCGCACGAATCCAAGATCGGAATGGCGGCGCTGAGGGGTATCGAGTTGATCAACCTGAATCCATAACCTGCGAGGAGCGGTGACCGCAGCCAGTGCCGCGGCGACGCCGTTCTTGGGGCGTAACAATCTGCTGAACAATAGATTACGCGACGGCGCCCCGACTCAAGTAGCTCTTGTGTTTCTCAATCCAGAGAGCAATGAAACTGGCGTTTTGCGCCGAGCATCGCATCCTTTTTTTGCTGCTAAAACGCTTGACAAGGATGGCAGGTCCGAGTATACTCCGCTTGGTGAAGTAGAAGAGAGTCTCTCCGGAGGCCTGGCTGTCGCTAGTTCGGCAGGCGCTATAGATAAATATCATCCGATACCGAAGTACGTTCGTTATATCCAGGCATTTGCCATACTTCTTTCGATCCACCGGCGTCTCTCTCCTCTAACCACATAGACAGGTGAACTGTGTGTGTGCGTGTGGTCCGCACTTGTTGTGCGGCGATGCGCAGACATTTGCGGCGTAGGCCGCAACCGGACTCATTCTTGGGGCGTCCGAACGCTGCGTTGCACGCGGCCCCGGAACGACGCCGGTTAGGTTACGTTCTTGTGGTTTGTCATTCTTTTTTGAAGTCGTTTGGAAGTATGGTTGGGTGCCTTGCGGTGTCGTCCCCGACTCCAGTCGGGCTAGCGTTAGGTTGCCCTTGGAGAGAGTTTAGCGGTTGACGCTGTATACCTCGGGCAGTGATCGTTTGGAGGAAAGTCGGCCTGTCGGACACCGGCTGATTTCGGACACACGGGCTCGGCGGCGGCGTCGAACTTTGAGAACAAAGGGAGGTAGTGTTGTGAGGAAACGGTTTCGAGGGTTTACGCTGATCGAGCTGCTGGTGGTCATCGCGATCATCGCACTTCTGATCTCTATTCTGCTCCCGAGTCTGTCGCGCGCTCGGGAACTGAGCAAGCGTCTTGTCTGCGCGTCGAACACGAAGGGTCTAGGGACTTCGGCCAAAATCTACGCTAACGACAACGCAGAGAAGTGGATGCAACCCGGCTTCCAGGCGAGCAACATAGACAACGGGGGCATCGACTATCTCGCAGAGGGTTCAACCATCGGGCGCCCCCCCGACCCAAAGGATCCGGGCGAAGTTGGTAACCAGCGTCAATTCGAAAGCAAGTCGGAGACGGCGTCCAGTTCCCAGGGCAGTACGGCCGTGTCCGTCACTCGGGCCTACTGGATGATGGTGCGCTCCGGCGACATCACCGTGAAGCAGTACATCTGCCCGAGCAGCGGTGACACCGAGGATCCGACCGAGAACCTCGACCTGTACTACGACTTCTCATGGTACGGGAACATTAGTTACGGATATCAGGTTCCGTTTGGTCCTCGGGACACGCAGCCGAGGGAAGGCCTGGACAACCGGCAGGTGCTGGCGGCGGACAAGGGGCCGTTCTACCACCAGAGCGCAGGTAGCCCGAAGTGGACGACGGGATCCGGGGAGAAACTGACGGTCGAGTCGTCGCCCAACGATTGGAAACCGTACAACTCGACAAACCACGGCGGGTCGTCAAACGGCGAAGGTCAGAACTGCCTCTTTGCGGACGGCCACGCCTCGTTCCAGAGGAGCCCGACCGCCGGCATCGACGCCGACAACATCTACACGCTGATGACGAACGAGTGGAGTAACGTCTTGCAGGACAACCGGATTCACGGGGAAACGCCACACGAGTCGGCAGTTCCGTATCCGTATCCCGGTCAGGACGCGCTCGGCACGGGCGCCGGTCGCTATGCCTCTACGGACTCATTGATCTATCCGTAAGATCTGGCGGGTTTAAAACGAGGATGTTTCCCCGGGGCGGCGGGTACTTTACCCGCCGCCTCTTTTGTTTGCCGGTTTCGAGTCCGCGTCCGGCGATACCGTCGTCGAATGCCGAGCGATGCCCGTTCCGGACGCCGTAGCTCGACGCATCCGGGTTGACAGCGTGCAACAGGTCTCGGAGTTCTTGCCTTCTTTGCAGGGTTCCGAGGTCGGCTCTCAGCTTCTCCCAGCATGCGTAGATTCGGTTGTCGGCCACAAAGCGTTGCTCGTACTCGCCATGTCGGCCGGTCCGCACGAGCCAAAGTGCCATCGGGATTCTCCTGAGGAACGGTCTATCGTCTCGGGGTCGGCCCCGGGCCGCCGGACGCGGCGCCCGTCAAGTACTGTTAAGTTGTTGGCTCGCCTTCCAATCAACGTCGAACACGCACTGCCAAGCCCCGTTCAGTACCACGACGCACGAGGATCAGTGATCCCAACGTTGCGATTGTGAGCGACAGAACGACGACACCCCATGACGAGACAGCGGGAATGCGATACGGGTCGCATTCGTCGGGTATGCCGTTGAGATCCCAGTCGGTCGAGGTTTCGTTGGCGACGTCGGTCGCGTCGCCGACGCCGTTAATGTTGCAGTCGTAGTCGCCGATCCGCAGATAGTAGACGTCCTGCTCGCCGTTGAAGGTGTCGGCGTAAGCGACGCTG
>CBDUZY010000323.1:0-4226 GCA_965371825.1 uncultured bacterium | reverse complement strand
TGCCGAGACGAACAGCCGGACCACCCGCGCCCCAAGTGGCTGGATCGTTCGACGGTCGCGCCGATCCCACATCTCCGGTTTCCAACCGACAGTCGTATCCGCTGTGGTTCACGTCCACGGGTAGGACGTTCACGCCGTGCTCTTTGGCGTCACGAACCAGTTGGGCCGGTTGATAGAAGCCCATCGGTTGGGAGTTGATCATCGATGCACAGAACGCCGCCGGGTGGTACCGCTTCAACCACGCGGAGACGTAAACCAGCAGAGCGAACGAAGCGGCGTGGCTCTCGGGAAATCCGTACTCCCCGAATCCGCAGATCTGGTCGAAGCACCGCCGGGCGAATTCCTCTGACAACCCGTTGGCTCTCATACCCGCGATCAGCTTCGTGCCGAACTTCGCGATGTCACCGTGCAGTCGCCAGGCGCTCATCGCTCGCCGCAACCGGTCTGCCTCGCCCGGTGTAAAGCCGGCGGCAACGATCGCCAGTTGCATCGCCTGCTCCTGGAACAAGGGAACCCCCAGCGTGCGACGGAGGACCTTGCGGATCGCTTCGCTTGGGTAAGTGACCGCCTCCTCGCCGTTGCGCCGGCGAAGAAACGGATGTACCATGCCGCCTTGAATCGGACCGGGGCGGACGATCGCGACCTCGATCACCAGATCGTAATAGCACCGCGGCTTGAGGCGGGGCAACATGCTCATCTGCGCCCGGCTCTCGATCTGAAACACACCGACGGTGTCCGCGTGGCAGATCATGTCGTAGACGGCTGGGTCCTCCTGGGGGATCGTGTGCAGTGCGAGAGGCACAGGCGATTGCGAATTGAGTACCGGGGACTGGAGGGCCGCTCCCTGACGGTCGCGGTTCTGATCGACCCGATCGCTGTTTCGTAATTCGTAATTCGCAATTCGTAATTCTGCTTCGACAAAGTCGAAGCACTTATGTATCGCCGTGAGCATTCCCAACGCCAGGCAGTCGATCTTTAGAATCCCCAATGCGTCTATGTCGTCCTTATCCCACTCGATGAAGGTGCGATCGGGCATCGCCCCGTTTTCGATAGGAACCATTTCGCAGAGCGGGCCGCGCGTAATCACGAAACCGCCCACGTGCTGCGAAAGATGGCGAGGGAATCCTTTGATCTGCTGAACGAGTTTAACCAGCATGCGCACGGTGCGGTCGGATGGATCGAGGCCGACCTCACGCAGAAACTCTGGCCGTGCGACGGTGCGATCCCACCATTCGTGCTTCTTGGCAAGAGCCGCCACGCGGTCGAGCGACAAACCGAGCGCCTTGCCGACGTCACGAACCGCGGACCGAGGCCGATAGCTGATTACCTCGCCAACGATACCCGCGTGATCCCGCCCGTACTTGCCGTAAATGTACTGGAAGACCTCCTCACGGCGCTCGTGCTCGAAGTCGACATCGATGTCGGGCGGCTCATTGCGCTCGGCACTGACGAAGCGCTCGAACAGCATGTCGATGCGGTTGGGATCCACGCTGGTGATCCCCAGACAGTAGCACACGGCGGAGTTGGCTGCACTGCCACGCCCCTGGCACAAGATGTTGCGCGAACGGGCGAACCTGACGATGTCCCACACGGTCAGGAAATAGGGCTCGTAGCCGAGCTGCCCGATCAACGCCAGTTCGTGCTCGATCAGGGCACGAACCTTGTCGGGCAGACCGCTGGGGTAACGATCGCGAGCTCCGGCCCAGGTCAAGTCAGCAAGATAATCGTCCGGCGTTCGACCTACAGGACAGAGCGCTTCCGGATACTCATAGCGAAGCTCGTCGAGGCTGAAGTTGCATCGGTCGGCTATCTCGACGGTTGTCGAAATCGCTCGCGGATAGTCGGCGAACAGACGGGCCATTGCGCCTGTGGGCTTTAGGTGACGCTCGGCGTTGGCGAAGAGCGACTCGCCCGCGTCTTCGAGCGTGCAACCGCGTCGTATGCACGTGAGGACGTCCTGCAGGAAGCGTCGATCAGCTTCGTGATAGTGGACGTCGTTGGTCGCGACCATTGGAGCGCCGAGCTTGCTGGCGAGGGCGTTCATTTCCGCGAGGTGACTGTCATCGCTGGGCCCGCCGTGAACACTAACGGCTAAATGGAGTCGGTCACCGAAGATGTCGCGATATACGCGTAGAGATTGGAGGTTGGGGATTGGGGATTGAGCAGTGGAGATTGAGGAGTGCGGGGGGATATCTCCGGTTGTAAAGTCACTTCCCGGCACGGCGGCGATCAGCCCCGCGGACCATTCCGCGATGTCGTCGAGGGCCACTTCGCAGGCACCCTTGATCGCTCGCAGGCGGCCCTGGGTGATGATCCGCGCGAGCCGGCCGTAACTTGCCCTATCGGTCGCATAGAGAATGATCGGCGGGGCATCCACTGGCGTAAGCTCCGCCCCGACGATCAGTTCGAGGTTGCAGGCCTTGGCCGCACAGTGCATGCGGACCACGCCGGCAAGCGTGTTCCTATCGGTAATTGCGAGCGCGGTGTAACCCAGGTCGGCTGCACGTTGGGCGAGTTCCTCGGGGTGCGACGCCCCGCGAAGAAAAGAGAAGTTGCTCTTGCAGCGCAGCTCGGCGTAACCGCGGTGCAATCGCCGGTGGCGATTCCCCAAAGCAGCGGGAGTGCTGCGAGGCAGCTTACTCGGATGGGTTCGCTTGTTGTAATCGGGTTTGTCGGGCACTTTTACAGCATTCTCCGAATTCGTGTATCGGTCTCTCCGAAAGCTGCCCGCTCAGGTATGCATCTCGACCGCTACAGGCAAATAGAGCTTGCTCTAGTCAAACCATCCGTGTAGGAACCATTGGCCGGTGTCGCGATCGCGAAATATCCAGCAGTGGCAACCACCCTTAGTCGTAACGCGGTAGTAGTCGCGTTGCACGTGCGGTCCCCGCCACCAACCGGTCTCGATCCGCTCCGGCCCGGCGCACTTGGCCACCACGTGTTGGGCTCCGTCATGGCGAAACGAGATCGGCGGCCCTTCCGGGACCAGGGCGGCGGTAGCAATCTGCACCGGGCGGAGCCTCAGGCGCAGCGGGCGTGGGGCGACGGCGGGCGGATCCACGATTCGGCTCGATGATGCTCCATCGACTCCTAAAAGGGGCACGTATCGAAACGCCCGTTCCGGTTGGTGCTCGCTGAGAAGCTGCGGACGGACGACCGCATGGGAACCGAGTCGAACCGCCAGACGGTCCAGCAGCTCACCCAACCCCTGTACATCTCTCGAACCGGTGTCGAACAGCTCATCCTGCCGATCGTCGAGGTGATCGATCTCGCGGGCCCACACGGTCAGCGACTCCGCCGGCGCGGGCAACCGCAACCCTTCGAGCCGGACCGTGAGCAATGAATGAAGATGATTAACCGATCGCGTCGGTTGAGACAGACTCACTTCTACGGTAACTCGGCGGGTTTGCGCACCATTCCCAGTCGCAACGTCGGGACAATCGAACGTGACGAACATCCGGCGCACACCGGCTTTTCGCCGGTCGAGCTGTGTGCAGAACCGTTCCGTTGTCCGGTGAACCGCTTCCGTCAAGATGTCCATTCGGGCGATCGCCGCCGGGAAGGCCATTCGACTGGCCAGCACCGGTTTGGGACGGTAGGGAGTCAGCACCTCGGGCAGATCGCCCAAAGCCTGGTCTATGCGATCGAGTAAACCATCGCCGAAACGCGAGGTGAGCGAGGACCGCGGCAGGTACAAGAGCGAGCCGACCGTTTTCACCCCCACCGAGCCCAAGGCGGCGGTGGTGGCAGCGTCGATCCTCAATGACCACGCGGGCAAAGATGCCAGGTAGGCGGCGGTCGCACCGGGCTCCGCAATCACGGCTGAGTCTGGATCGGCGTGTGAGATAGCCCAGGCGGCGCCGGGTGTGTCCGCCACGGCAGCTCGGGCCTCGAATCCTTGGGCATCAAGTCCCTCGAGAGCCTGCCGGAGCAGGTTGGATTCCCCGTCGAAGACTCGCTCGCATCCGGTCACGTCGATCAAGAAGGTGTCGTCACCTTCGATGTGGACGGTCGGTGAGAAACGCTGAGCCCAGACAGCCAGCGTCTCCAGTTGACGCCGGTCGGCCTCGGGATCGTCATCGTAAGTGACAAGCTCCGGGGCGACGGCTTTGGCATCGGCCAGTGTTTGCCCGGGACGAACGCCGCACTCGCCGGCGGCTCGATTGACGTGAACGATGCGGAGCGTCTGTCCCTGCGGCGAAAGCGTGGCCAGAGGGATTGGGGAT
>CBDUZY010000322.1:0-4231 GCA_965371825.1 uncultured bacterium | reverse complement strand
CGTTGGAACCGGGCGAAGTCGCCAAGATCCCAGCATCCGCCGCCGACAGGTTCAGCAGCGTTGAGGACTCCGCCCGCAGACGAAAGGACAACGGACAGCGCAACACACAAACGCAGCGTCTTCGTGAGCATCGTGCTCGTCGCTCGCGCGAACTGCCGCCACGGGCGCAACTTGACCCACGGCCCGCGGCGAAACTGTCGCTATTCGGCGTTCCTTGCCTACTCAGCCTGTTGAAGAATGTGTGGCGCGGGCTTCAAGCCGTGTTTCCACCGGTTGGAAACCGGTGCCACACTTGCTTGTTGGAACCCGGCGCCACACTTGCTCGTTGGAAACCGGCGCAACCCACGTTCCCACCGTTTGGAAACCGGTGCCACATCTGTTTGGTCCCGTCTTTCAACAGTCTCCTACGCGATCGTAACCGACTTATCGAGATACACGTTCTGTATCGTGTTGAGGAGCTTGACTCCCTCGTTCATCGGCCGCTGGAAGGCCTTTCGACCAGAGATAAGGCCCATTCCGCCGGCACGCTTGTTGATCACCGCGGTTCGGGCGGCGTCGGCGAAGTCGTTTTGGCCCGAGGCCCCGCCGGAGTTGATCAGCCCGGCCTTGCCCATGTAGCACCCGGCCACCTGGTATCGGCAGAGGTCGATCGGGTTGTCGGAAGTCAGCGTGGAGTAGACGGCCTTGTGTGTCTTGGAGAAGTTGATCGCGTTGAAGCCGCCGTTGTTCTCGGCCTGCTTCTGCTTGATGATGTCCGCTTCGATCGTCACGCCCAGGTGGTTGGCTTGGCTCGTCATATCGGCGGCGACGTGATAGTCCTTCCCGCCCGTCTTGAACGCGCTGTTCCGCAGGTAGCACCACAGGAAGGTGACCATGCCGAGCTCATGAGCCACGTGGAACGCCTCGCTGACTTCCTGGATCTGGCGGTTGGATTCCTCGGAGCCAAAGTAGATGGTGGCTCCGACCGCTGCGGCGCCGAGATCAGCCGCTTGCTCGACGCTGGCGAACATCACCTGGTCGTACTTGGTGGGGTACGTAAGAAGTTCGTTGTGGTTGAGCTTGACCAGGAAGGGAATCTTGTGGGCGTACTTCCTCGCGCAGGAGCCCAGCACGCCGAGCGTCGATGCCACGGCGTTGCACCCGCCCTCGATGGCGAGCCTGACGATGTTCTCCGGGTCGAAGTACATCGGGTTCGGGGCGAAGGAGGCGCCGGCGGTGTGCTCGATGCCCTGATCGACCGGGAGGATCGACACGTATCCGGTGCCCGCCAGGCGACCGTGGTCGAAAATCCGTTGCATATTGCCCAGCACGGGGATCGGTCTGTCACCCACGGCCATCACCCGGTCCACGAAATCGGGTCCCGGAAGCGACAACATCGACTTGTCGATGGTCGTGCAGTTGTGGTTGAGCAACTCCGTAGCTGCCTCGCCAATCAGATCCGAGATGTTGCTCTTGCGTTCATCCATGGTCATCGTCGTCATAGCGGTCTCTCCAGCTAGACAATGTCGGCGCGGCATCCATCCGCCCGGCGGTAGCAGAAATCGGCCTCTCGCGGGGCCTAGATGGGAAGTTTAACCTTCCATCGGGGCGTTTCAAGCCGTTTCGTTACCTCAAGGTCAAAAAAATCTGGCCGGGCGTACCGTCCGCCGCGGCTTGGTGAGGTCATCGCTGTAATCACCCTGTCCCCGTGCGACGGGTGAATAGATGGATCCAGCCGATCCTGTGAATCCAGGTCGAGCTGGAGGTGAGCCCGTGCGTCTCGGGCGACGGATCAGGCGTGGAATCAGGATCCGGCGAGACGACTATGATCCGGTCGAACCGGCCCATAGCCCGCCGAAGCTCTTCATCGGGTTGCTCGCGGAGCATCACGAATGGCGGATGCGGATCGGGCATGTAGTATCCGATCGTACACTGCAACCTCGACGCCCAGTGCGGCGGCCAGTCGATTGCGTCGTAGACGAGGAGATCATCCACCCGGAGTTGTCGTTTCAGAACCTCGGCCGTGTAGCGCGATGCGGGATTGTCCGTGGCGGGCAACGGCCAGAGCGTCGCTGCGGCGATCAGAGCGAAGGCACCGATTACGCCGATCCGTGGCAGACGAGGAAGCGAATGGATCAGTGCTTCGCGGCCACGCGGATCAATCGGTAGGGCGTAAAGAGCAACCGCGAGAAGCGCTGCCCCTCGATCTCGAACGGAAACGGCGTTCTACCGGCGGCCTGGAGGATCGGGAACGGATCGGCCCGGAACGCGATCAGGTACAACTGTCGGGGATCTCGGAGCACGTCACTCATGACCGTCTCTTCGTCGGGGTGCAAGTGCAATTCGCCGGTTTCGGCACCGAGGATCGGGTAATACAGCAAGGGCAGACGTTCCGCATCGATCCAGTCCGGGTGTGTCTGCCTGTCGATCGTCAAGACGATGAGATCGCGCT
Source organism: uncultured bacterium (assembly GCA_965371825.1). Lineage (GTDB taxonomy): Bacteria > Planctomycetota > Phycisphaerae > UBA1845 > UBA1845 > JAJRUK01. The sequence goes on along the minus strand of CBDUZY010000322.1, from coordinate 1,800 downwards.
CCGGGTCGACGGTTTCGGCAAGATATGCGGAAAGCTCTCTGAATCCCGGGTCGAACACCAGACGCTCGTCCTGCCACCGGTAGAGACCGACCGCCGCGAAAACGAGCGCCAAGGCGAGTGGAATCGAACGATGAATACGCCCGCCGACTATCACCGGGATCAGCAGAACCGGAATCGCAGCGGGGAGCGCATACCGATTGAGCATGGCCGGATGCGCGACCCATGACAACACCATCAGACCCAACCAACTGCATAAGAGCCACAGCAGAAGCAGCCCGACCACGTCGCCCCGACCCGTGCAAAGCCCGCCCGACTTTGCTCGGGTCGGTGATTCATCAACGTTATCTTCGTTCGCGCCACGAGAGTAAGCGTCATTTCCCGGCTTGCTTCTTTCGAGATCGTCGAGATGCCGCCCCCTCGTACCGAAGGACGGGGCAGGAGTGGGTTTATCGAAGGAGGCGCTACGTCGCGCCCGTGAGAGTGACAAGAGCCATACACCGACTGCACACGCAAGCCCGATCGTCCAGATCCAACCGAACCCGAGTTCGCCTAAGACCGAGACGGCAGTGCCCCACGTCGGCGGTTCGATCCAGTACAACCCCTGGAACATCGACGTACGCAGACGCAGGTAGTTTACGACGGCCGGAGCGCAAAGCACGCCGGCGGTCAGCAACGAGGCGGGAGCGAGAAAGCTCGCGCGCTTACCGGAGCGTCGCAACGTGCTCAACCACCAGAAGGCGTGGGCAAGGAACACGAGCAGCGACAGATAGTGGGAGTGGAACGTTAGAACGACGACGGCTGCATACATCGCCGCGAACAACTTGGTCGGTTCTCGCACAAGACGCCACCAGAGGAGTGTCGCAACAGTGGCACCTAAGACGTGGAACGAGTAGGGTCTCGCTTCCTGACTGAACGAAACCTGCAGGAGGTTGAACGCCACGAGGCCTGCCGCTGACAACCCGACCATCCGACCGCCCGCACGACGAGCGATCGCGAACGCTGCGAGGATGGTCAAAACACCGGCGGTCGCGGCCGGCAATCGCAGCAACCATTCGTCGGGCCGTGCGTCGCTCGTGACCAGGCGCAGCACGAACTGATAGAGCGGCGGTTTGCTGAGTTCAGGTCCCCACTCGAGACTGGCGCCCAGCGGCATACGTGAAACGTGCCAGGTGCAAAACTCATCCGCCCAGAGCGATCGCCCGCCGAGTCCGACGAAGCGAACCAAAGCACCAGCCAAAACGGTGACCGCCAGCGCAAAGGCGGCGAGGGTGTTCGCCCGTGCCGTGTCGTTTGAAGTGGTAGAGGCGCTCTTGTCCATGGACTCGCATCTTCGGTCGGAATGATCCGTAGAGCAAAGAGCTGACTGCGGCCGTATTCAGTGAAAATTTATTACCTTTCGTCGTGAAATGGCGATTTCAGGGCCTTGACACTGTGTGCGTGGTCAGTAACATACGATGCTCGCCTCTGAGATAGGGGGCGTTCGCTCTTTGACAAGTGAACAGGTTTGTCGTCGTGAGAATGCGAAGCGGGCTTTGGCCGCGTCCTTTACGGTCGGGGTTCGCTCAACGATTCTTCCGATCCGCTATTACAGCGGCGGGTCGTAAGGGTCGAGATTCTGCCGGTTCCGCCAGGAACCGGCGGCTTTCATTCTCATGGACGCAAGAATGAGAAGCCCTTAGTCGTTACTGACCGTTCGGGTGCTTATGCATCCGGGCGTTAGGAACAGACAAAAAACTGAAGAGTTTGATCCTGGCTCAGAACGAACGCTGGCGGCGTGGCTAAGGCATGCAAGTCGAACGG
>CBDUZY010000321.1:0-4245 GCA_965371825.1 uncultured bacterium | reverse complement strand
CAGTTGTTCGCGACTATGACATGGATCGATGTGATTCCGTCGCGTAGGGCATCCTCGAAGTACAACCTGGACGGGTCGACAGCATCGTAGACGTCCAGGTAAGGCGTCACCGCCAGGTTCTCGTTGGGTACGTCCAGTCCTCGCCGGGAATGGGCGTCGATCATTCCCGGGAAGATCACCTTTCCGGTCACGTCCACGACCATCGCGTCGTAGGGGACGTCCACGCTCTTGCCGATCGCGGTGATCCGCCCGTTCTCGATGAGGACCGTACCCTTGGCAATGTCCTCTCCCACGACGGGAATGATCCGACCACCCTCCAGCGCCACCTTGGCGGGCGGCGCCGCCGGCGCGGGCGCTGCTCCACCGAAGCCGACGCAGACCATGAGCAAGCTTTTCAGGCGACGATTCACGTCAATCTCCGTTCGATCCCTTACGGCTCCACCCCTAGCGCCGATCCATGACAACCTGACCGCCGATCAACACGACCGTCGGTTGAGACGTTCCTTCAAAGGCCCCGCCGTTAAACAACACGATGTCGGCTCTTTTCCCCGGTTCGAGCGTGCCGATCTCGTCGGCTAATCCCAACATGCGAGCCGGTGACTCAGTGACACATCGTGTCACTTCCGCCAGTGATACACCGCACCGCCGTGCATACATCGCCTGACGGGCCAGCCCATCCTCGTCCCGAAGCTCGTGGGCGGTAAGTGCCGTCGTCACCCCGGCATCCAGAAGCGCTTTCAGAGTATGAAGCCCAGGGCGATCGGCCTCGCCGAGCAACGCTCGCCAGCCCGACGGTTCCACGAAGATCGGACCATAGATAACTGGTGTCTGACTGGACCGCAGCTCTTCGATGCAGCGATAGGCCTCCGTCGCTTCGACCAGCGTGAACGAAAGCCCGAACTCCTCCGCAAGGCGAAGCGCGGAAACGATGTCGTGCTGCATCCGGGCCTGAATGCGGAGAGGAACGTCCCCCGAAAGCAACTTCCGGAGCGTCTCCATCGCGGCCGTGCTCGGCACATCCGCCCCGTAGGTGGGAATGCCCTGCTCGAACCGCCGCGTGTCGTACAGCGCCTTGCGGAATACCCAAGTGACGCCCATACGCGTCGTCGGCCTGCGGGACATGAAGGTGACGAACTCCCGTACCGGCAGGCGGTTTCGCATCCCCCGATTGGATGGATCGCTACCCATCGTCGCCATGATGTCGGCTGTCTCGCGGACGATCCGCTCGCTCATCGCTCCGCCGGTTCGCACGATCGCCCCCTGAGAGCCGATCACCGCCGCGGAATCCGGGGCTACGAAGACGGTCGTAACGCCTCCGCGAACGAGGCGCTCGAAGTCCGGTGATCGCAAGTTCACCGAGTCAATAACGCGAGTGTGAGGGATCACCTCGGACGAGGACTCGATCGCTGAAGCGCTCGGCCTCGTGCCCACCGACAGCGGAGGCGGTCCCTCGTCGGAACCGCACACCGGGCAGGTCGTACCGACGACATGTCGGGGCTCGTTCGGGCACGGCTCAGGATCGTCCTCCGCTTGACTTCGCTGAAGATCGTGGGGGCCACCGCCGCGGAACAAATCGCGCAGCACATATGGCGCCCCGCGGGATTCGACCGCCATCACGTCGCTCGGCTCTAACGCCGCATTTGCGTCTATCAGACCCGGGGTAATCGCTCCGTCGGCGAGCTCAATAACCGTCGCCCCCGCAGGAACCGGCAGATCCCGACCCACGCGGACGATTCGATCGCCCTCGACGATCACCATCCCGCCGTCGATCACCTCGCCGTTGCCGACGTGTAAGGTGCCCGCTTTCACTACGATCAGCGGAGATCCCTCCGCCATCGCGTGAGACACAGCACCGGCGAGACACAGTCCCGCGATCATCGCCCCGCAAGCGGCACGCTCCGCCAAGCTCACGGTCCACCTCCCGCGTAAGATCCTGCACTTGTGCCTTGTTTGTATACGCGCACTCCATCGACGTAGACCTCGACGACCTTCGAGTCGAGCCGCAACGGGTCACCGGAGAACAGAACCAAGTCGGCGTCGAGCCCCGCCCGGATCGCCCCGACCCGGTCGCCGACCCCGGCAACCGCGGCCGCGGTTGTCGTCATCGCTCGGCGGGCTTCGGCAGGACCGAGACCGTGCCGTACGGCGAGTGCCGCCGTAATGCGAAGTCCATCGCCGGTGTGTACGGGCATCTGTGCGGCAAACGCCACGGGGACGCCCGCCGATGAAAACGCCGCGGCACCGGACAAAACCCGCTGAGTCATAGCAAAGGAATAAGGCCCGACGACAACGGTCCGGCCGGCAGCTTCAAGCTCGTCCGCCAGGTCGTGAACGTCGCTCGTATGCACGATCGAAAGGTGCCCGTCGATGTCACGAAACGTTCGCAGCGCGGCGCTGACATCCATGGCTTCGTCACACACGACGATGCCATCGAGCGTGCCGCTTACGAACGCCGAGACGCGCTCGTGCCCGCGCCCGTTTCGCGCCAAACCCAGGGCATCCCGCAACATCGCCAGCGAACCGATCCGCGACGTCGGGGCTCGATCGCGCTCCCACACGCTCGGTCCCAAAGCCAGCATCAACGGGCCGTCGTCGCGCAGCACCGCACCGGAGCCGCCGGCGGCGGGAGCGGCTGTCTTGATGACCGCAGCGACGCCGGAGATGAGGTTGTTGTTTTCTGGAGTGAGCATAGCCGTGGTGATGCCCGCGCGCACGGCGGATCGGAAGTCTCGATGGAGCCGGTCGACGGAGTCGATCGCCGACGCACCGGGATCAATCGAATGGGCGGTCTCGACGACCTGTTCATGGGCTCCGATCGACGACCTGACGTCGATAAGCCCGGGGCAAAGCACGCCGTCGGGGCGTCTTAGGACACCAGCTGCTTTTTCGTAACGCTTGGCCGGGACAACCTCCTGTATTCTCCCGTCCGCGATAACGACCGCGACGTTGGATTGCAGAGTGCCGTCCGAGGCCACATACCGACCGGCAATGATCACCGATGGACGCAGGACTGTCGCCGCTCCGGATGGATCGGCAGCCTCACAGACGGACGCCGTCGAGATCGCTAGCACGACGCAGCAGAAGCAGCAGACGCATACAGACGTCCGACTGATTGTCCGCCACCGCAAGATCACGAGCCGCCCTCCTTAGTCTTCGGCGCGACGTAGGCCAGCTTCCCGGCGACGAATACCCGGTCCACCGTCGACCCCGGATCGCCCAGGTCGCCCGTCCATATCACGAGATCAGCCCTCATTCCCGTGGCGAGACGCCCTATGCGACCGGCAAGACCCAGCACCGCAGCGGCATCGCTCGTCACGGTTTGCATCCACCGCTCCTTGCCGGTGCCGTCTTCCCGAGCCGTAAGATCGGCGTGGTAAGACGATGCGAGCTGGGCATTAAGTCCCACGAAACGCGCCGTATGGGGGTTTGCCCCCCCACTGCCGGCTGTCCACCGAACGCCCGCCCGCGTCAACGCCGCGGCGTTTCGCTCCGTGTGCCTTCGAAACTCGTTTGGCTCGAACAGATCGGTGCGTGAAACCTGACCCAGGACCACCGGCACCTCGGCATCGGCGATCTTGTCCGCGACCAGGTAGGCATCCGTCGCACCCTCGAGAATGATGTCCAGGTTGAATTCCCCCGCCAGCTCCAGAGCGTTGAGGATGTCCGCCGATCGGTGGGCCTCGATCCGCACGGGGAGCTTGTGGTCGATGGCTTCGAGCAGCACATCGCTCTTGGGATCGGGCGTCGGTCGGGTCGGCTTGGTGAGCTCGTCTTCTTCCTTCTCGCCGTCCTTGTCTTCCCCTTCCCCCTTGCCGTTTCCGTTCTTGTCATTCTCGCCGTTCTTGTCGTCATCTTTGGCGCGGGTCGATGCGGCGTGCTGACGTGAAGCCGTTTTCGCTCTTTGAAAAGTGAACAGATCGGCGAATCCCGTCCCCGACGCCCCGTCCTCGTCGTCGTCATCGGGCGGCGTGGGCTCATCGTCCTCGGGAGGCTCCTTGCTCTCCTCCTTCTCTTCGCCTTTTTCTTTCTTCTCCTCGCCTTCCTTGGATTCGCCTTCCTTCGCTTCCTCCTTCTCCTTCTCCTCGCTGCGCTTCTTCAGCTCTTCGACGTATTCCTTCAAGTCTTCGTCATAGTCCTCGAGCGCCTCTCGATACTCGAGCGCCTTTCGGAATTGCTTGCGAATGCCGCCATAGGTCCGCATCCGTTCGACGGCGGGTTGACCGGATCCGAAGTTGACACACAGGG
>CBDUZY010000320.1:0-4262 GCA_965371825.1 uncultured bacterium | reverse complement strand
GCCACCAACCGAGTCCGCACCCTCTTCGTCGTCCTCTTCAACTTCCTCGTCGAAGTCGCGCCCGGTGTCCTCATCATCTCCCGTGGCCTGCTCGTCCTCATCCGATTCCATGCTGAGTACGATCGCCCCGCTGTCGTCCAAGGACGCTCCGCGCGGCGAAACCGACGCCTGTCCTGCCGCGTGTCCTCCGGCTCTTGCCGTGACGATCTGCCGGGCGGCCGTTGCCATCTCCCCGGAGGCCTGGGCGGCCCGCCCGAACAAAGCCGGCAGCCTCAGTACCCAGCCCTGCGTTGCGAAGATCAGCCCGACGAACCCGCCGGAGACCAGCACGATGATCGTACCTATACGGGACAAGTGCTCGGTCAGAAGATGGCCCAGGGCATACCCGACCAACCCGCCATGCCCGACCGGAACGGCCGACGAGGTCGTACCCCCCATCAGGTGAGTCGCCGATGACGTGCAAGCCACGACGAGAGCGAGCCCCAGAGATCGCTCCCAGGGGCTACCGATCGCCCCGCGAAGAAGGCGCACCGCCCCCGCCAGCGTGCCGAAGAGCACCAGCGGATACGCTCCGTCACCCAAGAGGTGACGAAGGTAGTAGGCGCACCACGCCCCAACGATGCCGCACGCGTTGGCCGTCGGATCGTTGTGTGGGAACTGATTGGGGCTGGGCCAATCACCAGGATGAAACGTCAACAGCGCCGGCCACAGGAATACACAGAAGGCCAGGAACCCAATCGGCAAGAGCAAGGATCGTGGTTGCGTCAGATGAGAATCGCTTGTCACGGGCTCCATCCCGGGCCGGGCTGGCCTGTCCGCTCGCGCCTGGCGCCGCGAGGCGCCGGTCACACTCCGATGGTGGAGGCACACCCCACCCGCCCCCGGACTCCAAAGGCGCGGAGAGACCCCTCACGTGGTCGAAAACCGTACTCTTGGTGTTATCGGCGCCGATTCGGCTGGCGCTGGAGAGAAAGTGCCGCCTCTCGTCGCTCGGCACCCGGGCGATGAGGCAACCTAGGGGGCCCTCATCTTCTTGACTTGGGGCCAATTGGCTTCGGCTTTCTCGATCATACCGGAGGGGTCGGCGTCGAACTTCTCCTTAGCCTCTTTGTCGAAGAAAAAGTATGTCCGCCCCTCATGAACGGTGAACACGCTCGGGTCGCCAGGGTATCGCTTCGAGCGCCCGGTGCCCTCGGCGCATAGCCCGTTGTACTTGGGAATGTACCTCGCCCCGTTCTCGAGAAAGGCCGCCTGGGCTTTCTCGCCGGCGAAATGGTACACCTTCCCACGGAAGATCTGCTTCAATCGCTCCTCGCCCGGCACCGCCTTTCCGACCAGCTGGTACGACGCAGGGCAGAAACCTTGCAGCTCCGGCCTCTTGTACAATTCTTCCGCCCGGGCGATGTAGTAGGCCGGCTTGAGGTCGTAGGCCCGCTTGGCCCGCTCGGACGAGAACAGGTATAGCTTGTCTGCGTACACCGAGAAGACCGTCGGATCACCGGCGAAGCTGTTGCCGTACGGACCGCCGAGCGCCGTCGTACACAGACCGCCTAACTGCGGTACATATCTCAGGGGTCCCAACTCGAACGCCCTCTTCGCATCTTCGTTGGCGAAGTAATACATGAATCCGCGGAAGGCCGCCTTCTGGGCGCGATCACCCTTCACCGCCTCTCCGACGGTTTGGTACGAGACCACGCAGTATCCGTCGAGCGCCGTTTCGAACCTCTTGTCCTCCGCGACGGCTGACGACACCGCGAAAAACACGAATCCCGCCACCGCAGTCTTCAACACGTGCTGCCTGAGTTGTCGTGATACGAACATCCCTCGTTAACTCCGTCAATTGTGCGCCTGTGCGCTACGTCGTTGCCCCGGCTTCTTATCTACTATCGGTCTCATCTCTACTATCGGTATCATCGCTCCGCCGCCTTACGGATTGCGGCCCCCATCGTACCGACACCGTCACCTCGCTATTGTACATCGTGGACCGGCAAGAGGGGCTCACCGCGGAGGATCGGAGTGAGATGCTTGCGTAGGAAACTCACCCTGGCCCATCCGGTGTGCCCGCCGCTATTGCCATCCTCGATCAGCGCCGGTGACCAGCGGATCTCGCGCAGGCGGTTGTACGCTCGGGCATCATCGTCCGACAGTGACGCCGGACGCCCGAACCCCACCCGTCCCGCCGCCGAGCCGTAGCGCCGGTCCGTGGTCCCGAACACGGTCGTCCCGACGCCCAACAACCACCGATCCCTCGCGCTGACCAAAGCATAGCACCGGTCGACCGATCGGAGTGCGGATCCCAGGTTGTACTCCGGGGATAGCGCCGGACAGACGAGAACCAGTGTGGCTATCTTCGCCCGGCCTCCAAGCCGCTCGCACGCCCAAACCGCGATCCCGGCCGCACCGCTGAACGCGACAATGTGGATTGTCGTCTGTGGGTGCGCCCGGCGAAAGGCGATGAGCTTCTCGGCCAGAACGCCGGCTTGTCGTTCGTTCCGTCGCCGCCAACACAGGTCGGTCCAGATCTCGCCCGGCAAGCCGAACTGCCAACGGAAGATCACCGTCCCGGGAGCGCCATCCTGTCCGCGAAACGCCTTGCGGATCAGCAGCGGCACGAACTGGAATCCGCCGACACCGTCGAGAACGAAAACGACCTCGCGATCGGTCGCCCCCGCGGACTCGGGCAGACCGTACCGAACAAGCTCGGCGAAGTAGGTGCCGATCACGTTCAACCGGTCAATCAAGAAGCCCATGGCTTTCCTCTGAGCCCAGGCGAGCAACTGCCCATGACCGCCCGTGACCGCCCGTGACCGCCCATCCAAGTCTGCGCCGTGAAGAGGTCGATCGTGCCTTCACTTCGCCCGATCGGTAAGAATCCGAAACACTTCCGACCGTCCGAGCGACTCGAGGAACCGCACTTCGGATATGCCCATCTCGAACCGGCACACACTGCCCATCGCACACCAGGTGCAGGGTGATAAGTTCTTCAGGCGATACGGCCTGACCGCGACGTCGCCGTCGAGAACCCCATCGGCCAGCTCACCGAGTCTTGTTCGCGTGTGCTCCAGCGTCACTCGAAGCGTGGACGCCTCGACGGCGTCGCTCTTTTCCATGTGACCCGGCGTCCCGTCGTTCTTGAAATACATACTGTAGAGGTCCGACCAGCCCGCCTTAGCACCATCGTCCAAGGCTGCGAACTCTTCAACGGCGAGCAACCCTCGCGGGCGGTAAGTGCCGCCGAGCGCCGTGTCACGCGAGTCGTCCTCATCGGGGTGTCTTACCAGGTGATATCGAGGCGCCAGACTGACGTACAGGGCTCCTATTGGCTTTATGGGTCGACCGGCGAGCGTCTGACCACACTCCGCCAGCGCAAGCAGGTAAGCCGGCAATTGCAGCGAGAGCCCGTGGTACACCTCCGACATGTCCAGGTGCTTGTCCGCCGTTCGTTTGTAGTCGATCACCACGCCCAACAGCTCGTCAGCGAGCTCGACAAGGTCGACTCGATCGATGTATCCGCGAAGCACGACACGACGACCGGTCGGCGTCGAGAGTTCCAGCGCGGGCAGCCCGCCCTCCTTCCGGAATCCGAACGGAAGCTCCGCCGCCCGTGGACGCGACAACCCACGTTGCGCCGCCCGGCGCTGTGCCTGGATGATCCTCGCCAACCGGGCGGCCGAGCGTCGCAATACGTAGGAGTTCCGCGCCTGCGGCAACACTCCGTCCGCGAGAAGGCTCGCCGCCACACGGTCGCAACTGGTGGAAAGTCGCTGATGAAGCTCGCCCTCGCTGAGGTCACCGAACCCGCGACCCCGCGCGGTAAGGCCGTTCGCAAGATCCTCCAGGATAGCATGGTGAACCTGCCCGACGTCGACTGCTGCAACCGTAGCTTCCGGGCGCTCACGCAGTCGAAGAGTGTAACGAGCGAAGTGCTGAAACGGACAGGCTGCATAGGTTTCCAACTGAGATACGCTCGTCCGGAGCGGGCCCGCATAAAAACGTTCGACCGTCGCCGCAGAGAGCCCGTTCCCAACGTGTTCGTCGAGCGACGCCAGTGCACGCCGTGTCTTCTCATCGCGCCCGGCGCCGACCCGGACGCTGTCGTAGAACTCGTTCCACTTGCACCGAACCGAGGCGTCATCCCGGCGCGGGGCAGGTCGGCTTCCGAACTCCGTGGCGAGACGCCGTCGGACATCGCGCTCGCTCAGGATGTCCCACATCTCCCGGCGCCGGTTCGGCCCACCGACCGTCTTCACCGACAGTCCCGG
>CBDUZY010000319.1:0-4286 GCA_965371825.1 uncultured bacterium | reverse complement strand
CGTTCGGCAACTCCGACGGCGACCTCCAGATGCTCCAGTGGACTGCTGCTGGTGACGGGCTCCGATTCTGCCTCTACGTTCATCATACCGATGCCAAGCGCGAGTGGGCTTACGACCGCGAGTCCCACATTGGCAAACTCGATAAGGGTCTGGATGAAGCGCGCGAAAAGGGTTGGACGGTCGTGGATATGAAGCGGGACTGGGGTGTAATCTATCCCGGCGACATGTAGGCGGCCGAGTGCAATCGAGTCAGTGAGATGCTATTCGTAACCAAGAAAGGCGAGTCGCGATGAAGACAGGTTGGCTTCCTCTTACCATTACGGCGGTTGGATTCGCTGCCGTTGGCACGGGCTGTGCGACGTCCGGCCGATCGGGGGCTCTGATTGGTGCTGGAATCGGGGCTTTGGCCGGTCAGGCGATCGGCCAGGACACAGAAGGTACGCTCATCGGCGCGGCAGTAGGGACCGGAATCGGTTACATCATCGGGAACGAGAAAGACAAGAAACATGCTGCGGAATTGAGCGAGCAAGCTCGGTCCCACCAATACACGCACACAGAGGTCGGACCGCTTGGCGGAACTCGTTGGCAGCTCGTGAGTCTTGCACCCAGAGACCAAGTACCGCCGTACGCCTCCAAGATCGTTGAGTTCAGACCTTACGGCAGAGTGATCACGACGACGACTTACCCCGATGGCAGCGTAGGTGTAGCCGATGAACGGTATCGAGTCGTGGGCAAGGCGCTGATAGTGAACAAGGCCGGGTACATAATCAACGCGACCTTCGGGATCTCGAGGAACGAGCTGACCATCTCCGCAGACGATTTCCGAGCGGTGCTCAGAAGTCTCAAGTGAATACCGGAGACGCCGAGCTGGATTACCATATTAAGGCGAGCAAAGGATAAAAGACGATGACACAAAATCGCACGAACTGGGCTATAATCCTCCTATTCACCGGGCTAGTCGGATTCGTTTCCGTTGATCCGGTTCGATCGCAAGAATTCAAGGGCAAGATAGCAAAAACCTACGGAGAGAGCGAAGAGTGGTGGCCCGAGCCGACCCGGCCACCCAAGGGCGCGCCGAACGTCATCATCTTTCTTCTCGACGACGTGGGGTTCGCCCAGGTCGGCAGCTTTGGCGGACTCATCAAGACGCCGACTATCGACCGGCTGGCCCAGAACGGCCTGCGCTACAACAACTTCCACACGACGGCGCTTTGTTCACCCTCTCGAGCTACCTTGATGGCCGGCCGCAACCCGCACAGTATCGGCCTGGGCAGCCATGCGCTGACCGCGATGGGCTTCCCCGGCTACAACGCGATGGTTCCTCCGAGCGCCAAGTCGGTGGCGAACTACCTGGAGGAGCATGGCTACATCAATTACGCCCTCGGCAAATGGGACCACACGCCCCTGTACGAGGTGTCCCAGGTGGGGCCCTTCGACCGCTGGCCCAGTCACGAGGGGTTCGCCCACGGCTACAATTTCATGGCCGCGGATGTGCATCAGTTCATCCCGGTGATGTGGGACGACCACCACCCCGAGCCCTATCGCAAGACGGAGCACCTGGACAAGGACTTGGCGGATCGGGCCATTCAGTGGATCACCGGGCACAAGTCGATCAAACCGGATCTGCCGTTCATGATGCTGTGGGCCTCGGGTTCCATGCACTCGCCGCATCAAGCTCCGGACGCGTATCTCGACAAGTATAAGGGCAAATTCGACATGGGCTGGGACAAGGCCCGCGAGCAGATTCTCGAGAGACAGAAGAAGCTTGGCATCGTGCCTAAAAACACCAAGCTCACCGAGCGGATCGACCAGATCCCGGCTTGGAACTCGCTGCCTGAACAGGAGAAGAGACTTTATGCCCGTCAGATGGAGGTCTTCGCCGCGCAGATGGAGTATTGCGACGCCCAGATCGGTCGCATCGTCGACGCGCTGGAGCGCATCGGTGAACTGGACAACACCTTGATCTTTGTCACCTCTGACAACGGCGCCAGCGGTGAGGGCGGTCTGGCCGGGACCTTCAACGAAACGTATGTACTCAACGGCATGCAGACTCCGCTGGATGCCAACCTGCGGCACCTGGAGCGATGGGGGCAGTGGGACACCTACCCCCACTACCACGCAGGTTGGGCCATGGCCGGCAACACACCCTTCCGCTACTTCAAGCAGTCCGAACACCGCGGCGGCCAGCACGACGCCCTGGTGGTGCACTGGCCCAAGGGCATCAACGCCAAGGGCGAGATTCGCAACCAGTACCACCACATCAGCGACATCGCACCTACGATCCTCGAAGCCACCGGAATCAAGGTGCCCGCGGAGTACCACGGCATCCCACAGCAGCCGATGACTGGCGTGGCTATCAACTATTCTTTCGACAACCCAAACGCACCCAATGCCAAGAAGCGACAGTACTACGAAATGTTCGGTAACCGTGCGATCTGGGTCGACGGCTGGAAGGCGGTGACCCTGCACGCCAAGCGCATGCCGTGGGACGTCAACGTGGTCTTGCCCTTCGAGAACGACGAGTGGGAACTGTACCACGTGGCCGAGGACTTCTCCGAGAGCACCAACCTGGCCAACAAGTATCCCGAAAAGCTTGAGGAGCTCAAGAAAGCCTTCGACGAGGAGGCCTGGAAGAACAACGTCTATCCTCTATACGACGACATGATTAGACGCCTGGGGGCACAGCAGGACCGCCTATTCGGGGACCAGAAGGAGTTTGTTTACTACGCCCCAGGAGCCGTCCGCATCGCCGAGAAGGCCTCGGCCCCGGTCAAGAACCGCTCCCACAACATCGTTACGACCATCGACCTTGAGGGCACTGAGCAGGGCGTCATCGTGGCGTGCGGCGGAATGACCGGCGGCTACGCGATGTACATCAAGGACGGCAAACTCCATTTCGACTACAACTTCCTGGACGGCGTGCACTACCACCTGACGTCCAACACGCTGCCCAAGGGCAAGACCGACCTCAAGTTCAACTTCATCAAGACCAAGGAGTTCGGCGGCACGGGCGAGCTGTACGTCAACGGCAAGAAGGTCGACACCGTTGAGATGCCGATGATGCACATCGCCACCTACTCGCTGGCCGAGACCTTCGATGTGGGACGCGATACGGGAACCCAGGTCGACCGGGGATACGAGGGCAGTCCGTTCCCGTTCAGCGGAGCCCTTGATAGGGTCGTCATTACACTGAACGATTAGTCCGGGAGATCCAGTAAGAGGGCAACAACGTCGAGAAAACTGATACCGCTCCCGATTGGACGTCGCGGTTTCAGTTCTCGCAGCTATTCCCGAGAGGCAAGAGCGGGTGGACTACTGAAACATGAGTGCAGTGTGTCGTAGACAGGCCGGGCGCGTTTTCGCACTGCTCCTGGCTTCTATCCCGAGTGGGGTAGGCGCCGAGCCAACCGCAGGGCGTCTATCTGAGCCGTCGGAGAGGCTGGACTCATCGCAACTGGCGGGCTCGGCAAGTTGCCGCGATTGTCACGAGCGCTTTTACGAGCTGTGGGCACAATCGTATCACGGCCTGGCGATGCAGCCTTACTCGGCGAGGTTCGCGACAGAACATCTCGTCACACACGATGAGGCGATTGCGATCGGCCAATACCGTTATAGGGTGGACATCGGGCCGGGTCGGGGCTACGTGATCGAAGAGGGACCGACCGGGGCGAGGAACCTCGGCATCGAACACGTCCTCGGCGGAAAGAACGTATTCTACTTCCTGACAAACGGCGAGCGCGGGCGTCTGCAAACCCTGCCCCTGGCTTTCGATGTTCGGCGCCAGAAGTGGTTCGATACCGCCGGCAGTGGCATGCGGCATTCCGCCGCCGACCTCGAGGGCGAACCTTTACGCTGGACCGATCGGGAGTACACCTTCAACACCTCATGCTACTCCTGTCACGTAAGCCAGTTGTCGACGAATTACGACATCAAGACGGACACGTACGCGACAGTCTGGGCTGAGCCCGGCATAAATTGTGAGACCTGTCACGGCCCGAGTACGGAGCACGTGCGCGTGTGCAAAGATGCGGTCGGAGGGGAGCGGCCGGCGGAACTCGAGATCATCATTACCAAAGACTTCAGCGTCGAACAAACGAATGCCCTGTGCGCGCCGTGTCATGCCCAGATGGTACCGCTGACGTCGACGTTTCAACCCGGCGAGCGATACCATGACCACTTCGATCTGGTCACGCTGGAAGATCCGGATTACTACCCGGACGGGCGTGATTTAGGAGAGAATTACACCTACACATCGTGGCGCATGAGCCCGTGCGTGAAATCCGGCA
>CBDUZY010000318.1:0-4299 GCA_965371825.1 uncultured bacterium | reverse complement strand
ATGGGCCAAGGAGCTTGGCAGTGAAGTGCTGCACGTCAACGGTGCAGCGGTGTTGCCGAGTTCTCAGTACGACGTGGCACACTTGCCATTAGCCTGCGAGGGCGAGGAGTCGACGTGCGCCTACGCCTCGGAGGAGCTGACGATCACGACTTGTCAGTTCGGTGACGTCGATCCGCTGACCGAGGGGTTGGTGGTTCTCGACATCGCCCGCGTTGTTGACCATGTGAAGGGCAAGCCCTATCCGACGACCTGGCCGCCGGAATCGGGAACGGCGCTGTTCAAGCCGCGTGTGCATCTGCGCCCCAACGTACCGGATGCACTCGGCGAAAACGTGGGAGTGCTCGACATCGCCACAGCCGTGGACGCCGTGAAGGGCAACGCCTACTGGCACTTCGGCGACTTCGGCCCGTGCACGGATGCGTGCCCCGGAGAGGCTGTTTGCCCGTAGCGAGAGGACGTTCGTACTCGTTCACGAACGGGCCAAGCCGTGCAGACCGCAACGGGAGTGTGTAGGCCCGGCGTGCTAATTGCCGCCCTTACACATCGGCTTTAGAGCCTTGAGAAGTGTCTTGCAGACCTTGCCGTTGTGGTTCCAGGGGTTGCAGAGGAACAGGTCGGCGTGGCGGTCCGACATGCCGCGAACGCGCTCGATAAGCCGCTCGATCCGGCGAAGACACTGGTCAGACTCGGGGCTCTGCTCTCCCAGCTTCGTGTTGACCACAACCACGTCGCTCTCGACCAACCCGTGGTATGGCTGTTGGAGCTGAATTCGCGTCGCGAGCTCGTCGCCAAGCGGTGAGTAGAGGAACCCCCGCATCCCGGCCGGGGTCACCTCAGGTCGCTCCTCGGGCGGGTCGCCCACGTCATCGCGATTCTGGGAAAAAAGCCCGAAAACCTCAGAGGCGAACGCCGCGGTGTCGTCCAGCGCTCGGCGGAGCTCGTTTGCGGCCAGCTGAGGGTCGCGGAAGACGTCGTGAATTGACGTGGGCCGCGGCATCACGAACACTCGGTGATCGTAAGGGTATGCACAGCGCAGGCTTGGATCGGCATCAGCCTCAATGACCACCGAACCGAACTGGTCCTGGCGGTGGATTGTCGCTAGAACCTCGGGAACCGTCTCGAAAACACGGTCCTCATCGAACTCCAGCCACCTGGCGCTGGCGACGCCACACTCGGGCGGCGGGAATGGAGGCGGGCACTTGGGGACGACCTTGTCCGAACCCGCGTTGACCAGCCTGATGTAGTGGGGGGGGATCTTCCAAAGCCGGTCGATCATTGCCTGAATGATGGCGCTCTTGCCCGAACGGCGCACACCACTCACGAACGTCACCGACAGTCCCATAACCAACCCACTCCCAGACCGGCGGAGGAAGCCGCGCTCGGCGACGTTCGATCCCACCCAGGTCCAAGTGATCATAGGCGCGAAAATCCGTGCGAGCCACACCGAAACGTGTCATAACCTGCATGGAAAACAACCTAAGGCGAGACCGGATGCGGGCGTGCTGTCGGTATCCGGCGGGTGAAAGTTGACGCGGCAAACGGTTCCCGGCGAGCCGGTCCGGTTCGCCTAGTCCCGCTGGCCGGGCCGTGCTGAATCATCCGGAGGGGCTGCGCCCACTTCGGGCGGGATCGCCAAGACCGGAACGGCGGGAGAAAGGCGCAGAACGGTGGTGTCGTCACCGCCGAATCGCTCACCGCGAAGACGGCTAATCCGATCGACGCACCACTTACGTTCATCCTCCGCCGTATCGGACGGCAGCCGGTCGCGCCAAGCGTCCAGGATTTGGATCCTTACCAGTGCGCAGGTCCTAAGTGCCCTGTCCCGGTCAACGTCGCCGGAGAACCAGTCGTTACACCGCTCTTCGATTTGCATCAGCAGGGTCAGCGCGACCGCCCATCCGCCTTGGTCGGCCAGCAGGCGGCAGCGAAGAAGGCGCGAAAAAAAGGCATACGGCATCGAACCCTCCGGTAGAGCGGTGGTCGCCGAGCCGAGGATCGAGAGAGCGGGAGTGAGATCGTCTTCCGTGCTGCGCAAGACCGCCTGCCAAAAGCGAGCGGAAGCCGCAACGCCCGGGTCCCTGTCTTCGAGCAACGGCGACAGCGCGGACGCCGCAGCGCGTGCCGAACGAGCCGCGTCGGCGCCGGGATCCGCTCCGTCGCCGACATCATTTGGGAGATGGGCGCGGAGCGCCTGGCTGAACGCCCGAATGGTATCGAGCTTGCTTGACAGTTCCTCCGCACCGCCGGCGCCGTCATCCTCCGGGAGACCGGACTCGTTCGCCCCCTTCGACGCGAGTTCCCGCAGGCTGGTATCCGAAGATTCCAGCAGGGTGTCCGCGCGATCGAGAAGCGCCGTTATGTCTCCGGAATCCTGTGGCTGTCCGTCATCGAGCTGGAGAAGTCGCCTCGTACATGCCGACTCGAGTGCCGTGGCAAGAATCGTGTTAGCCGCCGCGAGGAGCATTTCCGTCTTCGCCAACGCTCCCTCCGACCGCTGGGCTGCGAGTTCCAAACCATCAACCCGGATTAGAACCGATTGAGCGTACGATGCCTCGTCACTGAATCCATTGGGGAGGGCGACGCGAACGACGCTCAGATCCGATGGTGTGGCAACTGGTGCCGGAACTGGCGCCGTAACTGGCGCGGCAACTGGTGCCGTATTTGGCGCGGCAACGTCATTGGCTGAGGCAGCCTCGCCGGTGACCGCTTCCTGCGCGTACGCCGAGCTGCCGGCGAAGGTTGCAAGCGCGACGGCAAGCGAACACCAGATTAAGGCAGTCAATCTCACGATCCGTTCTTCTCTCTAGCCACGGCCCGCAGTGTATACGAGGTCCGGGGTGTACGAAACCACGTCGTTTGTCGTGTCCCGGGTTGACGACAAGGCCTTGCCGCTACATTGAATCCTCGTTGACCATGACTGAACCGAGGCCTAGACTCTGGGCGTGCAGGCATCGAGGTACGTGTTCGAATGCCGCGGCGACCGATGTCTTCCTGCCCGGCGTGCCGAGTTCGAGCACGGGCCGCGGGAATCCGGCCCGAGGACCATCCCCATGGAGTATGACCAATCCAGCGATTTGGATGAGCCGACTCCCCTGCCGTCC
This sequence comes from uncultured bacterium, assembly GCA_965371825.1. GTDB lineage: Bacteria > Planctomycetota > Phycisphaerae > UBA1845 > UBA1845 > JAJRUK01. Next base: position 1,198 of record CBDUZY010000318.1, on the reverse strand, counting down.
GGCCACGAGGGTTCCGCCCCGATGACCCTCACGGGGCGCGGCGTTCTGTGGGCTTGGTTTCTTTCGGTCCTGCTGCACGCAGGAGGGTTCGGGGGCATGTTCCTGCTCGTCTTCCCGTTTTCGGGTGAGGACCGTGAGACCGAACCGCCGGTAGCCAATGCCCAGGTCATCGGGGAGATCGACGCCGTACCCGCGGCGCCCTCCTTGCCGCCGGATTGGGCTCCCCCGCCGGATAGTCGTGATCCACTGGATGCACTTCTGACACCGGACCCGGAGCTGGCCTCCGAGGCGCTGGAAGAACTCACCAAAACGGCACTGGTCGAGGAACCCGATTTGTCGATTCTGGGCATCGGCGCGGGAGGCGGTGCCGCAGGCGACCTGAGCAAGTATGGACTCACCGCGGGCGCCGGAGCCACGGAGTTCTTCGGAATCGGAGGTTCCCTGCCGGGCGTGCGGAGCATCGTCTACGTCGTCGATCGCAGCGGCTCGATGGTCGACACCTTCGGTCACGTTCGAGCGGAGCTGAGGCGTTCGATAACAGCCCTGCGTCGTAGCCAGAAGTTCCATGTGATATTCTTCAACGCCGGAATACCGCTGGAGAACACGCCTTGTCGGCTGGTAAACGCGATCGAGGCCCATCGCGAGCAGTTCTTCGAGTTTCTCGAACAGGTTAACCCGGGCGGCGGGACGAAGCCCCAACGGGCGTTGCGCAGGGCACTCGCACTCGAACCCGATCTGGTTTACCTTCTGTCGGACGGCATCAACTTCGACGAGAACCTGCCGGCAGAGATCGATGAATGGAACAAAGATCGGCGAACCAGAATCTTCACCATCGCCTATCTCGACCAGGGCGGTCGCGACCTGCTGGAGAGAATCGCCCGTGAACATGGGGGAGAGTTCAAGTTCGTCTCCGAATATGACCTACCCTAACGGACGATCTACAAGCCGTGCGTCGGCACCTGATTGCGCCCCGCTCGCCAAGCTGCGCATGGTCGGCGTCGAACCCACTCCCTGTCTCCTTCTCGCGGTCTGGGCCGGCGTGCTTCTGCTGACACCTCCGGTTCGGGCGGATCAGATCGTCGTGAAGGGAGCGAACCATCGGAGGGCGAGGATCATCGGCATCTCGGATGGGCTGCTCAGGTTCCGCGCGGCCGAGGGGCGGATGGTTGACGCCCCCCTGGGCGATATCGAGTTGATC
>CBDUZY010000317.1:0-4304 GCA_965371825.1 uncultured bacterium | reverse complement strand
TGTCACCGGCCGGCCGAGTCGACAACGAGAGTCCGAAACGTTGCCGGCTCGCATTAACTCGGCGCCACCATCATGGCGGCTTGCTGGACTTGAATTATACAATACCGGTCGCACGCCGCTATTCGTCAACCATGGCGTGACGGCACCATCACCGAAGTCCGAGACACGAACTCACATCAGTGGGCGGTAGAGAACAACCACCGTCGATGTAACCGACCAGGCGCCACACGATGCCAGAATGTGAGTTTAGGCAAGTTGCACAAGAAATTTGTCGCAGTTTCTTGGCGGACAGCAGGGAAGCTCCTATAATATAGGTAGTGAGGCGGCATATATCGGCGCCCCCAAGCTGGGTCGCCGACCCCACCGCGGGGGCGGGTTCGTTCTGCGCCGCAGCACTGTTGTGTCTTTGGGCTTGGGGTGAGTTGCGCCGGACAGGCGCATGTTCGTTAGCCGCGCGGTTGTGCTTGGCCTGGGGATCGGCACGATCCGGCGGGGCTGGGGAGCTCAAGCCGTGAAACGCCCGCATATTCTTCTCGTCGCTGGCTTGGCCGGCGTGATTATCGGATTCGGTCTGACCGCGTGCGACCAGTCAGTCGGTGACGCGTCGCTGGTTGACCCCGTAACCGGTCGGCCGGTGAACCTTGTCGATACCGCTCGCGCACGTGTGCGAAACGAAAGCACAAGCCGAGCGGATGTCACTCTTCGCTTTATCCGGGACGCAACCGTTGTACATCTGGCGTTCGTGCGCGTGCTACCCCAAACGGTGACGACGGTGACCAGCCCCGAGCCGGTGGATCTTGTCGAGCTGTCCGGGATTAGTGACGGGGGCGAAGCGCTGTCTAACGTGACCTTCGTCTTCGGCGTAGACTTCAACGAGGTCTCCCCGGCTGAGTACTTGGTGCGTGATGGTGCAATGGGTGAACCAGTGGGCGGGCCAAGCCAGGGTCCGTCGGCCCGCACAACTCTGTCGCTGCTTCAGCCGGCGGAGGATATAGCTGTATCGCTCGGCTCGACGGTGGAGGTGCGCTGGGAGGATACAAGTGGCGATCCCGGTGCGATAGTATCCCTCTACCTCCGACCGGTCGGGTCAGCGGATGAGGCGGACTGGATCCCGGTCAGCCCGGCAATCGGAGCCTCCTTGGACGGGACGAACGACCGGATTGCGATCGTTATTGAAGGCGTTGGTGAGGGGACGTACGAGGTCGTCGCCCGGATTGCCGACGGTGTGGCGGTTGAGACCGCCGTTGCCCCCGGGCTCATCGGCGTTCGTAGCGATCCGTTCAACCAGGCGCCCTCGCTCACGATTGTTGCGCCTGCGGTCCAGGTCCTAGTTCGCGAAGGTGATTCGGTCACGGTGCAATGGCGAGACACCGACCCGGACGACAACGCGACGATACTCTTTACACTCGAGTCGACGGATCGCGTGACAGGTCCGGTCGACACATTCACGGTCAGCCCGCCCATAGCCGAAGACCCCGACGGGGCGACCGCAGACGCGTCGACCATTTTGATTCGCGATATCCTTCCGGGGCTTTACGACCTGGTTGGGACCATAGATGACGGGCAGTTGATCGGAACTGCACGGCTCGAAGCCGCGGTGCGAGTGCTGCCTGAACCGGACAACGATCCGCCACAGCTCACGCTCAGCGAGCCGGCGGAGGACGTGGACGTTTCCACGGGCGATTCGATCTTGGTGCGCTGGACCGATGCGGACGCCAATGATAATGCCCGAATCTCCTTGCTGCTGGATCCGCATCCTTCACCCGTCGCTCTCGACGGTGACGAAATCTTGCTGGTTTCCTCGCTCGGGGAGAATGCCGACGGGAGTGGCGACCGGGTGACTCTGGGGATTCCCGCCGGCGTTCCAAGCGGTCCGTACCGGCTTGCCGGCGTGATTACGGACGGTCTTACGCAGGTTGTGGCCCAGGCGCCGGGAATTGTGTATGTCGATCGCCCCGCATCGAATTCGGTTGGTGGAGGCGGAGGAGGCTCAGACGGCGTCGATAGTGGCGGAGGCGGAGGCGGAGGCCCCGGCGGCGGTAGTGGGGGACCAGGTATCGACGATGACGGCGGGGATGACGACCCCGCTGAGCCCATCTCGCCCGTCACGATCACCATTCTTGACTCCGCGGAAGACGTTCTGATCGAGGGAAGTGAGCCGTTTGACGTGCTCGTTGAGACCGGCGCCCCGGTTGTCGTCGAGCGCCGGAGGTACTTCCTCAGCAACCTCCCCTACGGGGGAGACGTGCGCGTCGATGTAACTCCCGTTGATGCTCCCATCAGCAAACGGTCCGAGGTCTCAATCCAAACGGACGCCGTCCCGAACGATGCCTGGCCTCGAAGGTTCGACCTCGAGATCGAGACCATCTCGGAAGGTCAACTCGGGCTCCACGTCGCACCGCGACCCGTGTGGATTCGACAGGAAGTTGCGGTGAGTAACCTCGAATGGGTCGGTGATCCTTGCGGCATGGATGGCATGGACGGCACGGTGGCTCTCATCGAGGAGCCATTCGCTCGCGTAAACCTTACCTGGTATGGAGGCGGGTACGAGGATCGTGACAACATGACCCATGTTCAGTTCTGGCTAACCAGCGATGGCGAGGTACCCGAGGACGGCGTGGGAGACTCCACGCACGAGTTGATCTACCGACAATACTCGAGCCCCAACGAGTACCAGGTTTTTGGAATGGCGTTGGAACCGGTTTCCGAAGAGGTCCTCGATATGTTGCGCCCGCGCTACCCGGTGGTGCCCAACACGGTCGGACCGGGCGTCGACCCCGGGATATACTACCTGGTTACGGTGCTGGATCCCGACGGGCCTGATCGGACCGTTTCCGCCCCGCACTCCGAGCGGCTCGAGTTCTGCGATCGGTCGCATTAGAGCGTTCGGTGGCGCGGGCGATCAGTTCCGTAAGTGAGCGCTGAAGGTCAGTATCCTTATCCACGGCCTGTCTCTTGGCGACGCAGATGATGTCGATTCCCGTCGGCAAGACCCGCCCGCTCTTGCGAAACGCCTCCCGGATTCGTCGTCGCACGCGCGCTCGACACACGGCGTTCCCAACCCTCTTGCTAACGCTGATTCCCAACCGTGACCACTCCAAGCCGTTTTCCGCTACGAACACAACCAGCGCCGCATCGCCCGAGCTTCTCCTCCGGGCGTAGACGCGCGCGAAGTCCTTGCGGTGACGCAGGTGCTCACGTCGTAGAAAACGCTGGTCTTGGGACATCATTGCGATCACGTCACGGCTGCCCAGTTCGACAGCCTGCGCGGTGGCGGCTGCGGGGCACGGGAGACCGACCCAACGAATCGCATTCGCCGTTGCGATTGCGCTGCACTATGATTGCGACGGTAGCGTAGTTTGATCGAAATCGCACGTATTGAACAGGAGTATAGCCTTGCTAGTGGCTGTGACCGGCGCGACCGGCTTTCTGGGAAGATATATCGTCCGTCACCTCGGGAGTCTGGGGCACGGTTGCCGCTGCTGGTATCGCCCCGAGTCGGATCGCGGCGGTTTCGACGAGTTCTCCGCGGGGCTCGAGTGGATCGAGGGTGACCTGACCAACGTAGCGTCAATGCGGGCGCTGGTTGACGGCGCGGAAGCGGTTGTCCACGCCGCACTCTACAGGCCTGGAATTGGTTTTCGCGGGGCAGAGGGCGATCTGCCCACGTTCGTCGAGCGAAACGTCCTCGGTACGATCAGGCTGATCGAGGCCGCTCGAGATGCCGGTGTCCCCCGTTTCGTCTTTATCGCCACCTGCGCTGTGCACGAAGTGATCCTCGACGACCGCAACCTGGATGAGGCGCACCCACTCTGGCCAACGTCGCACTACGGTGCCCACAAGGCCGCCATCGAGAAGTTCATCCACAGCTACGGGTTAGGCGGCGGATACGATATTTGCTCGCTAAGACCTACGGGAATCTACGGAGCGGCAAGGCCGATCACCGCGAGCCGCTGGTACGATCTCGTGGGCGCCGTCGCCCGGGGTGAACCAGTGGCCACGGCCAAAGGTGGAAAGGAGGTCCACGCGGAAGACGTGGCCAAGGCCGTCGCCGTTCTTCTGACGGCCAAGGGCATCGCCGGGCAGGCTTACAACTGCTTCGACATGTACATAGCCGAGCAAGACGTGGCTGTTATCGCCAAGGGAATCGCCGGTAGCGACAGCACGATTAAGATGCCAAACGAAGGGCCGAAGCACCAGATCGACACTTCCAAACTACGCGCCCTGGGTATGGAATTCGGCGGACGCCCCCTGTTGGAACGGACCGTTCGCGAGCTGTTAATGTCACCGCCCGGCTGACGGGT
>CBDUZY010000316.1:0-4322 GCA_965371825.1 uncultured bacterium | reverse complement strand
TTCTTCTTTGCGGAAAGGCGTTTGCGTCCTTTGGCCTTAATATCGGCCGCAAGGGTGTTGAGCGACTGGTCGTCATACTCGCTCACTTCACCCCGTTCAAGCTGGTCGACTCCAACACTGATTTCCCTGCGAAGCGTGCCCAGCCTCAGCTTGCGGATCTCGTCTCGCTCTTCAAGGAGCCGCAGAGCCTCGCGAATCACCTCACTGGCCGAGTTGTAGAGCCCGGTGGCAACTCTTCGCTGGACAAGTTCCTCAAGCGTCGGGGTTAGAGAGACGTTCATGGCATCGATTACTCCTTCACTGACAAGCATACCGCGAATAACAGAGATTGTCAAGGATTGCTATTTCGGCAGGTATCGCCCGATAACACGACAGGCGGCTTCTCCCTGGATCTTCGTGGCCTGGAAGCCCAGTTGTCGCGAGAGGCCCTCGCCCGCACCAACAACAACCAGACCCAGGCTGCCAAGCTTCTCAACCTGACGCGCGACGCGTTTCGCTACCGACTCGACAAGGCCGGGATATCATAGGCGAGGGCGATAGCCTCAACGCAACACCTCGGAGGAGCCCGGTTTCGGCGGGTCAAACCCATCTGCGTTACTGAATCCAATTCGCGCCCGAGGCGCATTACTGATCACCGGAATGCGCTTCGAGAACGCTCAAGATACGATCCCACCGGTCCAACAGGGCGTCTACCTCCTGAGAATGATCTTCCCACTTGGCCAAGATTGCGTCGTACCTCGCGTCCTGTTCCTTAAGTTTCTTGACCTGTCGCTCCCATTCGGCGTTCTGCTTCTCAAGAACATCTTGTTGTCGCCGATAGTCCCTTTCGTATTGCCCCATGAAGTCTTTGTCTACTTGCTGAGTCGCAGATTGTTCGTCGCAACCTAACGGGCAAAGAAAGCCAACCGAAGCGACAACCACCAACCTCCACCTCACTCCTCTTCGTACACCGTTCATGAATCATCTCCCACTATAGTCACTCGGTGCGAGCCGTTCGCCTCCGAAGAAAGGCCGCTACGGTCCGCGTTTGCGTGGCTCGCGTTCTTGCCAACAACCCCTACTCGGTTCAGTAGATCCGGCGAGAACGGCGTGCCACACTCGGGACATCTAGCATCTTGCAGTCCAAAAAGGTCGTAACCACATGCTTGGCAACATCCCCTGCGATAAACAGGCCAGTAGCGCATCCGCAGAAGCACCAGCCCGGACAGCACTGCGAATGTGGCAGCACAGAAAACGGCACACACCGAAAGAACGCCGACCGGTATGTACCAGGGTACGAGGCGCACGTTGCCCGCGCCTCTGACAAGTACGTTGACCGTCCCGATGCAACCGAGTGCGATGGTTGCGGTCGACGACAGTTTGAGAGCCAGAGTATAACTGGTCCAAGGCCAGCACAGCGCTGCGAGCGCCACAAGGTAGAGACCCGAGAGTACCCCCAGCTCAACGGTATCTGCAACCGGAACCACGAGCAGATCAGATACGATACGCGCTGCGGGGAGAGATAGGCCTACGAGCGCCGCGCCCACGACTCGATGTCGCTGCACGGCCGCCCACGCAAGTGCGCGCACCCCCGACGCGCGCGATACGGCTGCATCGATCTTGTTCATCTTCACAGTCCCTGCGCGTGTCTCGCGAGACCCCGCCGATGCCTTCCGTTGCCGACAGTCCACCCTAGCCAGGTAGGGCGGGTTCCACCCGCCGCCACTACTGCGAGTAGTGTCGCTCTATGCGGTCGCAGATCAGGTGATAGGCGAGCTCGTGGACTTCCTGGACGCGGTCGCTCGCTTCGTGATCAGCGCGGACGAAGAGGTCGCACAACTCGCACAACCCTCCGCCCGTTCGACTAGTGAACCCGATGACAAACGCGCCGATCCGTCTGGCGGTCTCGGCGGCTCGGAGCACGTTAGGTGATCGGCCGGAGACACTAAGCACCCAGACGACATCGCGAGCCGTGGCCAGAGCCTCGACCTGGCGGGCGAAACAGTGTTCATATCCGGTGTCGTTCGAGACGGCTGTCAAAACAGACGTGTCGGTCGTAAGGGCGATGGCGGGAAGGGCTCGGCGGTCCTGCTTGAACCGGCCGACGAGTTCCGCGGCTATGTGCTGGGCATCGGCGGCACTTCCCCCGTTGCCCAGGACGAGCAGGCGGCCGCCGCCGTCAAAGCAGGCGATCAAGCGGTCGGCGACTCGTTCGAGCAACTCGATCTGCCCGGCCAGAGCCTCGACCGCGCGTTGATGTTCGGCAATCTGGTCCTTCATATCGCTCGGCAGAGACCTCTCGCAACCGCCACGCGGTCGACCGCTCACTTCTCGCCGCGAATCCGCTCGATGATCGATGTCGTACTGACCCCCTCGACAAGCGGCAGAAGCACAACGCGCCCGCCGCCGGCTTCGACGAACTCCCTTCCCTTCACTCCCTTATCAGCCCAATCTTCGCCTTTGATCAGCACGTCGGGTTGGATCTTGCGGATGAGGGCCTCCGGATCCGGCTCCTCGAAACCGATCACGTAGTCCACGCACTCCAGAGCCCCGAGAACCGCCGCCCGGTGCTCGAACTTGTTGATCGGGCGCTGCGTTCCTTTGTCCAGCTTCCGCACGGATGAATCGGCGTTGACACCGACAACCAGCACAGACGCCTCGCGCCGACATCTCCGAAGGTAATCCACGTGCCCGGCGTGGAGAATGTCAAAGCACCCGTTGGTTAAAGCCACGGTCTCGCCGCGATCGCGGCGCAAGCGCAGCTCGGCCAGGAGCTCCTCGATCCGGCAGAGCTTCCCGTTTTGGGCGCGATGCTCCAGCCGTAGCTCAGCCAGGACCTCCTCGGCGGTGATCGGAACGCATCCGAACTTCTCGACCTCCAGCCCACCGGCAACATTCGCGAGCTTTACGGCGCTGACCGGATCGGCGCCGCCGGCGATCGCGGCGGCTAACGTCGCCAGTACGACGTCACCCGCGCCCGTGTTGTCATACACGCTTCTCGGGACGGTAGGGAGGTGCTGCCAGGCGTGGCCTGGTCGGGCGAGCACGGCACCTTCACGATCGACGGTGACTACAACGCCTTCAAAGCCGTTTGTCTCCATCAACTCTTGGGCGGCGACGGCGACATCCTCGAGCGATTCCAGAGTGCGACCGGCGACGATGGAAAGCTCGTCGCGGTTCGGTGTCACAACGGTAGCACCCCGGTATCGACCGTAGTCCCGCAGGCGCGCCGGGTCGACGAGAACCGGGCGGGACTGCTTCTTGGCTTTGGCAGACACCGCGCGGACAACGGACCCGGCGACGACGCCTTTGTCATAGTCCTCGATGCAGACGACTTCGCTATCGGCGACTCGTCGACATACGAATTCCAAGAGGTGGTCGGCGGCATCGGTCTCGATGGGACGGGTGTCCTCTTCATCGACCCGGAGCAGTTGCTGCCGGTGACGGTGCTGGGCGAGTCCGACCAGGCGTGTTTTGGTGGTCGTCGGACGGCCGGAGAGGGGAATCACACCGGTCGTATCGACCTGCAACTCGGTGAGCAACCGGCGGAGAGTCTCGCCGTGGCGGTCATCACCGATCACGCCGCAGCAGGCTACTTTACAACCCAAAGCGGTGAGGCAAGCGGCGACGTTGGCACAACCCCCGACCGCCTCGCGCGTCTCCCGCGTGCGCAATACCGGGACGGGGGCTTCCGGGCTCACACGTTCCGCGTCTCCGTAGATGTAGCGGTCGAGGATCAGATCCCCGAGCAGAAGCACCTTTCGGCCGCGAAAGGCGTGTACCCATTGGACAAGGTCGTCAGTCATGATCGTTCACGACGGCAAAGCGCTACACGAGCCCGCGCCCAGTCACAAAGACCGTATGGTAGGTCCGGCTGAGGGTGAACGTCAAACCCGGTCGCCGCTCATTTCGAGTATCTCACCGCAGAGGCCGCGGAGAGCGCGGAGGTTGGTGGGTTGGATGAGGTTACCATCAAGACGCCTACCTCTCGCCGGCGGCAAACTGTCGCTCGGGTACATTGAGCCGTTGGTCAGCTAATAGAAATACCTCAAGACCACTGGTAAACCAGCCTGCTGGCTCTGCGAACTCGGCGCTCTCTGCGGTGGTCAGGAATGCGGGTAAGGAGTGCCCCGCACACGGTATCAAGTGCCCTTCGCCGCTACGACGGCGGTTCAGTCGGGATGGTCAGGCGGAAGTGTGCGCCGTGGTACTGCGGATGATGCCTGGCGACGAGGTCAAGCCGGCCGCCGAGGAGCGTCGCCCAGTTGCGGGCGAGGGCGAGTCCCAACCCCACGCCGCCGCGCGCGGCTGCGTCCGCGTCTCGACCGCGACGGAAGGGTCTG
>CBDUZY010000315.1:0-4339 GCA_965371825.1 uncultured bacterium | reverse complement strand
AATGCGGGTCGTACTGGTACGCGAGCCGGATGCGGTGGGCTTCTGCGGCGAGGCGGAAGTGCCGGGCGTCACCCGTGAGCGTGGCCATCCCGCCGCTGGACTTGATCGTGACCGACGACTCGAACTCCTCGACCTTGAGGAGCTTCTTCCAAGTCTGCTTCGTGTTGACGCCCTCGGCCACGATCTCCACGCGGTCGCCGCGCGCCTTGGCCAGAAGTACACGCACGGGTTCACCGAAGTGCGGTCCCTCAAGGACAGACCCTGCGGGTATCCTGCCGACGATATCCTCCGCTTGCATGCGCTGTCGTTCCATCGCGACGTCCCATCCCCGCACCGATATCGGTGCTGGCTCTCACCGGGCCGGGACGCGCAGCTGCTATGGACCGCGATGACGGACGTGCGATGGCACCAGCGTCGCCTTCCTTGGCCGGGTACATATCGCGATTCCGACAACCCGCAGTATCCGCGAAGTCCAGCGCGTCTGCAACTGCGCGAGGGGACTGCCGGAGGAAAGCACGACAACCCGCACTCCGACAGACCGGCCGCGGGACACTCGGCCGCAGGTCCTGTACGATACTCAGCTCCGCGTGGGGGACGCTGGGCCGCCCTGTGAACTCGGCAGGACGCCAGGGCGGGTCGTGAGATCATCCAGAATCGGGCCGAGCCGCTCTGAGGACGCGTCGACGCGTTCCGGGGACGCCGGCACCGCTGGCGTACCTGGCGGATGCCGGAAAGTCGGAGGGTTAGCAACCGGCGTCGGACCCGGCTATCTGCATCGCCGCTGCACTGGGTGTTACGCCGCTCAGCGGGGCCCCCGAGGTAGGAGGAGTCAGTTCGACGCCGTCCCGACCAGCTTAACGGCCGCCTCGTACGCCTTCATCTTCAAGCGGGCGGCGTCGCCGAACCAGAGGCCGTTTACGCGGGCTGACTGCGACCTCATCCCAGCCGTCATCCTATAGTCGGCGAACTCCGTGACGGCGTTGTACGCGGCCCACAGCGTGCCCTTCACGCCGGGCTCGCCGTTGCCGCGACCATTCTCAAACAACGACGCGATCGCCCGACGCCACCGGGCGAGTTTCTTATCGACCGTTGGATCTGACGACATGCTTGTCGGCAAGACGCCGCCAACGTACTTTTCTACAGCACCTGGAAGCATCTTGAACGTGGCGAACTTCTGAAAACGCTCGGCGATGTTGTTGTACGTGTCCGTGATGAACCGGACCGCATCCTGCACGTCCTCAAGCTTGGCGTTCGCATCGCGAAGGTGTGCTATCTTGGCAAGAGCCTTCCCTTGGACCGCGATCGAGAGAGTGTTCTGGCACACGACGCGGATGGGCGTGAACTGGACCTGTGCGGCCCGGCTTCCGTCGTGCGAGTTGGAGAGAAGCAAGTACTTGTCCACGCGATCGGTCTTAGTCACCTGGATTGGGTCCCGGAGCTTCGCCAAGATCCAGACACGCTCGCCGTTACCCAGACTGCCCGCTGTCTCATATTGTACAGTTCCATCCTCGATGATCGGATCAAAGAAACGAAAAGCGTCGCGGTTTTGGATCGGCTCATACTGGGTGCCCACGATACCGAGGACGACGGCATCACTCCCCCGCAGCCGGTCGTCCCGCATGATTGCGAACCTGTCAGAAACCACGGTCTCGCCACCGGAATGCCTGGCGACGAGCGGCACTTTCATGGCCTTCCAATCGAGCCCGGCCGCTTCGATAGCCTCCTCCGACGTCGGGGCATCCTCGAGTTTCGTGCCGAGGCCGTGCCACGGGCGCTGTCCCGTGTACATCATGCTGTCGATGTTCGCTGGCATCTCGAACCTCTCCTTCGAAGGCCGGAGGTGAACACCCCGCACCGCCGCCGGGAGCGTGGGGCCCGGAAGCTCGTCCACAGACGACAATCACACTTATAGTGTGTAGATACTTTGCCCACTCATAAGTGTGATGTCAAGCCATGCGTTCGGCTGACATCAGGCTGGTTGTGGGTCGCAAGGTCCGTGCCCTCCGCGAACGAAGGGGGTGGTCGCAGGAGCACCTTGCCTTCGAGGCCGGCTTGCACCGAAACTACGTCGGTGGAATCGAACGCGGCGAGCGCAACGTCGGCCTCCTCAACCTATGCAAGATCGCGACCGCGCTAGGCGTCAGGCCTCGGTTGCTCCTGCCTTAACGACCCCGGCGCCGCAGCCTGGAACACGGCGCAGGCGAAGCTCAATTGCCGCCCCGAGCGCACGCCATTGAAACGACATGAAGCCTATGGGCAGGGGATCTCGCCGGGGCAGGCATCCGTGCACGGCCCGTAGTCGCCAAAGTGCCAGTAGGGCTTGCCCTTCACGGCGTCGACGGCCGTCGCGATGTCCAGAACGCCGACGTTCTCACCGAGCGCGTCCGGCACGTTCGGTCTCAGGTGGACGCGCGGCTTGAAGAGCGCCGTTCCCGGCTCCGGCGGCCAAGTCGTCGGATACGGCTTACCCTTCACGTGGTCCACTACGCGGGCAATGTCCAGCACGACAAGTCCCTCGGTCAGCGGATCGACGTCGCCGAACTGGCACGTCGTGATCGACAGCTCCTCCGAAGCGGCTGCACATGACGCCTCGTTACCTGCGCAAGTTGCGGCCAACTGGGCGACTTCGTAACCGGAACTGGGAACAGCGGCCGCTCCGGTTACGTGGAGCGTCTCGCCGCCAAGCTCCTTGGCCCACGCTCGGTATTCGGGATCGCATCCGAGCACGGCGCACCTGAACGTCGTTCCGGGGAAGTTCGGCGAGTCGGGGCAAATGTGCGTCTCGTTAAGCGAGTTCACCCAGCGGTCGTTCCCTTCCCAGGCGCCGAGGTCCGGCGGGTCTTCCGGGGCGGCCGGATGATGCAGCGACGTCAGGCGTACCCGAATCGCCGTCTCCTCCGTGGAGGCGACCGTGGGCTGCGGAATCACAAGCGAGATATAGCGGTTCTTGTCGACGTGCGACCCGAACGGATCTGCGTCTGGTGTCGTCGGCGCCGGTGGAGCGGGAGGCTCAGCGCACTCGTAGACTCCCATGTCAACGGTGGCCATGCCGTTGGCGTCGCCGTCAACGATCCGTGGGTTGCCATCGAGGTCGGTCGCCTCCGTCACGGCCGAGTCATCACCTGTGTCGATGCAGGGGGAGTCGGGCAGCGGGTGAAGGTCGTCGTCTTCGGTACCGTGTATCTCGTCGGGCCCGTCGGCATCCACAAAAAGCGGTTCATCATCGATATTGCCTGTACCCGTGTGTCCGCCTTGCACGTTGCTGTAAGAGACCAGGGGCGCGCTGAGCTCGTCATTCCCGATCTCGCCGCCCGCGTCGCTCCATAGAATGCAGTTTGTCACCGTCGGGTCGCTGCCATAACCGTTGTACATCCCGCCGCCATAGCCGGGGATGGCCGTGTTCCCGCTGAATGTACAGTTGACTACCGTCGGGTTGCTGTTGTCGTAGTTGCACATCCCGCCCCCACTGTCTTCTGTTGAATTCCCGTTAAACATGCAGTTGGCCACCGTCGGTATACTATATGATTCGTTGAGCATTCCACCGCCGTCGATATCTGCGGCGTTCGCGCTGAATCTACAGTTGGTCACCATTGGGCTGCTGTTGTAGTTCGTCATTCCGGCGCCCAGGCCAGCGGTATTGCCTCTGAACGTGCAGTTGTTTACCGGCGGGTTGCTGTTGTTGTAGTTGCACATCCCACCACCGGACTCGGCTCTGTTCCCGCTGAACGTGCAGTTGGCCACCGTCGGGCTCCCGCCATCGTTGTACATGCCGCCGCCGCGGTCATCTGGGGCCGAACCGTCGGCGTTCCCAAGTTCGACAGTGAATCCGTCGAGGAGTGCCGTAACGTCGGTCCCGCTGCCAGTGACGACGTGGTAGCTGTTGTCGGAGCTGTCGTTTGATGACCCGATTTCGCCGCTGAGTATCGTCTCGTAGGTTTCGAAATCGCGCTCGTCGGGATCGGGTGCCCCGCAGCCGGCGTAGCCGCCGCGCATCCGGACGCCGTTGATAAGCTGGAACGTGGCGGTGCGATCTGCTCCCGTGGTCGGATTGTAGGTGCCATCAGCCACGCGGATGGTAGTTCCCGCAGAGGCGATAGCCAGGGCGTCCTGGAGATCGAGAAAGGCAGAGCACCAAGTCGATCCGTCGTGGACCGGCCCGCCCGCCTGAAGGTCGACGAAAACGGACGGGAACTGCGCCTCGTAGGCTCCAATATCGACGATGGCCGTCCCGTCCCCGTCTCCGTCCCAGATGCGCAGGTTGCCGTCGAGGTCGGCGGGCACGGTGACGACCGAGTTGATGCCCGTGTCGATGCACGGGGAGCCGGCTAGCAGGTGAAGA
>CBDUZY010000314.1:0-4350 GCA_965371825.1 uncultured bacterium | reverse complement strand
GCGGGTCAGTACCGCGACAGTGATGGAGTGGTTCAACCGCAGAGAACGCAGAGGACGCAGAGATGCAAGGATGAGGGCAAGAGGGCGAAGGATGAAGGCAGAAGGATGAATCGGGAATAGGGAAGGGACGAAGGGACGGATGCGGGGACGACAAGTGTGGGGACGTGGGGGACGTGGGCCACTCACCCTGATCCACAGAGAACACAGAAGGCACAGAGGCGACCCGCCGCCACCGCGGGGTTGTGACTTACGGCGTCGGTTTGTACTGCCGGGCAAACTCGACCGCCGCGTCCCAACTCGCGCCCATCTCGTCGCTGAGGTCGTCAGGCTTTTCTGCGTTCGCAAAGAGACTCGCCAGTCGGTCGATGTTGTTGAAGAGCGCGCGGGCGGGGCTTTCCAGGAACTCCCCGGTATACGTTAGCACACGGCGCTCCTCCCCTCGTACCATTGCGTCGCCGTGTCGCCGTGCCGTTTTGGTAACGAACGGGAGAATCTGCAGGAGGGCGGCCGACCGGTCCACCTCGGCAGCATCCAGCATGACCTGGCAGAGTTGAACGCACACTGTGGGCGGCGGCGTTCCCCGATCGATCCAACCATCCCCGCATGATCCTCGCAAGATGTGCCAAAGCACCCACGGTGTCCCTTGCTTCAGGGCCTCCAGTAGTACCCTTTCGCGTCCAGTTGAAAAACTCGCACCCAGCACATCGCGGAATCTAGTGCGGACTTGCTCGCGCTGATCCTCCCCGATAAGCGGCTCGCCGGGCAAATCGCCGGTAGCGACGTAATAGAAAACACAGTAGGCCAGAGGAAGGTGGATTGGGGTAACCTCATTGATGAGGCTCACTAACGTCTCCGTGAGCCGTGCTCTTGGAGGGCGCCGGCGGAGCATCATTCGCCAGACAGGGACCACTCCTGGGGCATCCAGCCGGTGTTCCCACCCGTTGGCACTTTCCGCGCTGGACCGGAGCGCGACCTCTTCAAGTAGACGACACAGGTCTGTCGGCTCGAGCATTCCGGCAAACGTCTCAACTTGGTCAGCTTTTGAGGCTTCGTCGAGTAGTCGGGAGACAAGATCGTTGTCGTCTCCGCACCGCCAAGACTTGATAGAGCGGAGCGCTGCTTGGTCGCTCGATTCCTCGGATACTTCGGGAACGCTGAGATAGCGTGACCAGTAGTCGACGTGCCGGTCGACCGAGAGCCCCTGCGGTTTGTCGATGTACGCTTTATCCACGTTAGCATGATGTCGGGGCGTCGGCAGGTCCGGAAACACAACGCGAGTCAGCGATTCGATCGCCTTTCGGTGATCGTTCTTTTCCAAGAGACGATCGAACGCTTCAGCTATCGGGTGCTTCGCCGGATCGTCCTTAGATGACAACGCCTGAGAGAAGTCCCCGCGGAAGACGTCGATGTGCTCGTCAATGAAGGCAAACTCGACGGGGTGCGCGACGCGGATGACTGATGCGAATAGAACGTCGTCAAAATCGATCTCGCCGACGAGGCACTCCCACGTGCTGTAGGTCAACCTGAGGACGTTCTTGAGGGATCTTGGCGTGTCGAGCAGGTCGACCAAGGCTTCCTGAGGTTTGGGATCCCTGTCGAAACGAAGCGCGCGGGACATCGCCAAACTCGTTTCGTCGAGAGGCTCTGACGCGTCACGCAGCTTTGGATTGGCGGGATTGATAAAACCGCGAGGGTGCCCGTTTAGGCACGCGGCGCGCAACGCGCCAATGATGCGCCAGACACTCTGGATATCCATGCGAGGCGGTCGCTCCACGTATCTAGCGATCTTGCCGATGTCAATTCGTTGCGTCAGTGTCGCGTCGGCTGCGATCACCGAGATCCGATCGCAGCGGTCCAGCAGATAGAGGAGCGTCCTGACGGGTGCGACACGCTCAGTATCTCGTGGGAGTGGTTCCTCGCCGGCTTGGGGGCTCGTGCCCGCAAACCGTTCGAGGTCTTCGATCCAGAGGACAATCCGCAAGTCAGTGGCCACGAGGATCTTCGACAGGCGATCCAGAATGCCCCCTGGATCTCGTGCTGTTCTGAACAGCGTGGCAAAGCCTCCCCACGGTCCGGCGGCTTTCTCGACGGTTGAGATGTAGTGTTCAGGCAGACCGCGAACTCCGAGGACGTTCACGTGCCTGGCGATCTCGTCGACGAGTCGACCGAGTACACCCATTTGAGCGGCGGCTGACGACTCGTAGGGCCACAGGCTTAGCTGGATCATTCGCAAGCGCGCGTGGGGTTCGAGGCGACGCCTGACCAAGTTTCCGATCGTCGTCTTGCCCGAGCCGAGTGGTCCGACCACGGCCATCGTGGGCGCGTCGTCGTCTCCGGCACTCGTGAGGCGCTGTACTATTCGTCGAGCAACCTCGTCGTGGTTGAACCCATCGTGATCACGATTCTCGACCGCGTCGTCGGTCGCCAGCCACTTGGCGATGTCATCGATGTTGGCGAGCCGATCCACGAAGGAACCGCTCGCCGCCGGTGGGGCGATGGGCGTTCGTGATTTGGCTTTACGCATGTCGCGCAGCCTGATGACCACTGAATGCACGATAAGCAGCACCGCCGCTAGGCCTCCAAAGCTCAGAACCTGTGAAGACCAAGACGACAACAAGCTCAGAGCCTGGGAACACCAAGAGGACAACAAGCTCAGGCTCTGGGAGGTCGGGGCCGCGATGTTGAACAGCCAGCTAAAGGCGATTCCCGCCAGTACGGCGACCCACAGCGGCGGGTATGTGTGAATGTGGTGCAATCCGGACCATCCGAGCCACCGTCCCCGCGCCGAGAGGTAGGCGGGTACGGCGAACAGCACCGCGAACAGGGACAAGAGGAGGTATGTCGGGACGTCAGCAAGCCTATGGATCAGCGATGCGGAGATGGATGCGAGAAAGGGGTCGAGGAGGAACCAGACGACTGCGGCTACGAGACCGTATGCGCCGATCCAGCACCAGCGTTCTAGGATAACTTGGTACCGCTTTGTGCGTTTGTTGGGCGACTGCCGCATTCCCGATGCCCCGACTCATCTGCTTGACCAAACGCTAACCTAACGCGTCTAACGCGCCTGTCAACTCAGCGGTATGTCGGGCGGAGCCCGACCTACGTTGGGCGGCGTCTCTGACTCACATCCCCGTCAAACGTCCTCTTCCTGCGGACTGAGTGGTGGTAATGCTGTGCAAACCGGTGGGCTTCGTCGCGCATGGATTGTAGCAGGCGGAGGGCGGTGTTGTTGCGGGGGAGGCGGACGGGGGCGGTCTTGGCTTGGATGTAGACTTCCTCCTCGCGCTTGGCTAGTGAGATCACCATCGGTGGGCGGATGTTCATATCGCTGAAGGCCTCGAGGCCGGCGTGCAGTTGCCCCAAGCCGCCGTCGATCAGGATCACGTCGGGGTAAAGCTCTTCACCCTCAGCCGCGTAACGATAACGCCGGGTGATGACCTCGCGGATGGCTGCGTAGTCGTCGGCGCGATCCACGGTGTTGATCTTGAACCGCCGGTAGCCGCCTTTGAAGGCTTTTCCGTCGATAAAGCAGATCAGCCCGCCGACCATCTCTTCGCCCTGCAGGTGGGCGATGTCGATGCACTCCATGCTGCGCGGGGGCGTGTCGAGGTCGAGCAGCTCGGCGAGTTTGTCGAGTCCGGCCCGCGGGTCGATGAAGAAGGCCTCGGGCTGGATGTGCTCGTGCACGTCGCCGGATAGAGCCAGCGACTCAATGGCCTTTAACCGATCGCGAAGCCTTGCCGCCTCCTCGAACAGAAGCTCTTTGGAGGCGATCTCCATCTCCCGCGTCATCTGCCGAATCAGCGCCTTGCGCTTCGAGGCCATGAACTTCTTGAAACGGTCGACGTCCTTTCTGTAATCCTCGCGGCTGATGAGATCGGCGCAGGGGGCGGTGCACTGGTTAATGGCGTGAAGCAGGCAGGGACGAAAGAACCGCCGCGACTCGTCGCCTGCGCTAATCTCGAGTTCGCAGGTGCGGAACTTGAACACCTTCTGCAGGGCGTTCATGGCGTCGCGAATTCCCATCACGGAGAGGAACGGCCCGTACAGCTTGCTGCCTTTGGGGCGCGGAGTGCGTGTCACGTAGATACCGGGGAAGTCGTCGCGCGTGGTGATCTCGATATAGGGGAAGGTCTTGCCGTCCTTGAGCTGGGCGTTGTGGGGCGGCTGGATGTCTTTGATCAGGCGGCTTTCCTTGATGATCGCGTCGACCTCGCTTGGGCACTCGAGGAAGTCGATGTCGTCGACGTTTTCGACCATGCGGGCGATGTCCGGGCCGCGGGTGTTGAGCAGGTCAGCCGAGGGCTGGAAGTAGCTGGCGACGCGCGTGCGAAGCTCCTTGGCCTTGCC
>CBDUZY010000313.1:0-4362 GCA_965371825.1 uncultured bacterium | reverse complement strand
GCGAGATCGGTGTCAGAACTGCCGGTCGATTATGAACTCCGCCAGAGCCGTCAGAGATTGCCGAGCGTCGCTGTTTGGAAGCGAATCGAGGCGGCGGATGGCATCGGCGACCCAGGTGCGGGCCACTGACACCGCGTAATCGATGCTCCCAGTCGCGTTCAGCCACGAGCGGACCGCCGCGGGTTGAGGAGGCCGAGAACCGGTGATCACGGATCTGATGGCGGTGGCGGTAGGACCGTCGGTGGCGGTAAGGCAGTGAAGCGTCGGCAGGGTGAGCTTCCCGAGGGCCAAGTCCTGACCGAGCGTCTTCCCCACCTTCAAGCTGTCACCGATTATGTCGAGCACGTCATCGATGATCTGAAACGCGACGCCTGCGGACATGCCGTAATCGTGCATTGCCTCGACCAGGGCACGATCCCCACCGGCATACTTCGCCCCGAGTTCGCAGGCGACGGCGGTGAGGGCCCCGGTCTTGCGCCGGATGATGTCCAGGTACTGTTGCTCGCTGAGCTCGGCGTTACCTCGGAGAGTGTTCTGGAGCATCTCGCCGGCGCAGACGGTGTTTGTGGTCGCGCCGATCCGTCGCGACGCGTATTGGCTGTCCAGCCCACTGCACAGATGGAACGCGTGGCTGATCAAATAGTCGCCGAGAAGCACCGCGGTCGTATTCCCCGACATCGATCCGATGGTCGGTCGGCGCCGGCGCTCGTCCGCCTCGTCGAGTACGTCGTCGTGGACCAACGTGGACATGTGGACCATCTCGACCACGGCGGCGAGTGTCCGATGTTCCATGGACACCGGTCCGATCGCCCTGGCGGTAAGTAGCAGAAGCGCCGGGCGGAGCATCTTTCCTCGATAAGAGCGCAGGACTTCGCACAAGTCGTCGATGAACGGGAACTCGCTGGCGAGTTCCTCGTCGAAGATACGTTCCGCGACGGCAAGGTCGCCGCGAACCGGATCGTAAAGATCAGTCAAAGACAATGTGGAACCGCCCATGCGATGAATCCGAAAGCCCAGCGTCGGGCGGACCGCTGTCGCGCGACACGGGCTCGTGCCGCTTGTGACGCCGCCTCGCTATCCAGCGACACCCGATCGGCGCCGCCTCGAAGTATCCTAGCGACGAGAATCTAGAGGTTGCAATCCTTTTCAAATGTTTTGAAACACGTGTACCGCACTGCCGGAGGTTTCGCGGATTGCGAAAGCGGCCGCGGGGGTCGCCCTCCGACCCAACGCCCCATGAGCGAGACCCAAGGCTGTCCATGGGCCCGCGCCCAGGGGGAATTGACGAGCGCCGCCGGGTCAGAGCACCGGGCGCGAGCCCGGTGACAAACGCGAATGGGTCCACGGCGGCCCGTGGGCTTGCGCCCAGGGCTCTGATCGTGGTCCGCCAACGACGTGCGATCGCAAGTAGATTAGTTCACCAGCCTGTCGTTCAAAGATCGTTCGTCGACGGCTCACCGCTCGGCAATCGATCTGGCACGGCGGCGCAACGCGCCCCGGCGCCTGCCTCCGAGGAATGGGCGTGGTCACATCCGAAGCGCCGGCATGTATCAGAGTCCGTTAATTAACCAGCTTTTCGGACGGGCAAGTAGAGTGAGTTCTACCGGGAAGTCTCGAACGCTCTTATCGGGCAGCTCGGCATCCGGCTACGCCGATGATGCCGGTCTTCTATGAAGCCGATACGGTTAATATGTCCTGGTATCCGGCTAGCGCACTACCCACTGCACTTGCGCACACGGCGACGCGCCATCCTTGGTACGCTCATCCGTTCGACTGGATAGTCGAAGCCCGCTCACACAGGGTAATCCTGCTGGTCCTGTGTGTCTGGCTGCTCAATGGATTCGATCTTGTCTTTACGATTCTGGCGTACGAGCAGGGCATGCTCCACGAGGAAAACCCGCTGGCGAGGCAGATGCTCCAGAGCGGCATCCCGTCGATCGTCTTGTTCAAGATCGGGCTGGTGTTGATCGGAAGCTATCCGCTGCTGCGCTTCCGAACCGCCCGCATAACCGAGCTCGGGACGCTCGTCATCCTGGTCGCTTACGCCCTGCTCGCGGTCCACTGGTCAGAGTGCTACGAGTACTACACGGCGACCATCACGGAAAGCGCCAACATCGCCGAACTCGGCCAGGTGAAAATGCTGACGTTTCCGTAACGCGCGAGATTCGGCTATCCGGTTCGCTGAACAGGCCTACAACCTTCGGGACGCCAGCTCTACAACCGTGTGGCACGGGCTTGCGTGGACACGGGCTGTACACACGCCCGATATATGCGGCGCTAAGGAAGGTGCTGCAAGCAGGCGTCGTCAAGGCTCCGGCGCGGGCGTTAGGTCGCCCAGTAACGGATCGCGTCCGAGACCTGTCCAGAGTCGGTTGCTCCCCTTGAAGTTGACGTCGTCCGGATCCAGAACAGGTTTCGGGACTCGGTCTTCGTTGAAATCGTAACCGAGTTCCGTCTGGGTCATCGCCTGTCCGTGCGAGTCGGCGAAGATGACGTTGCCCAGCTTGTTGTGCCGGGCCTCGACCGGCGAGAACTGGTACAACGTCGAATCGAGCCCGGCGGAAACGTCCGACTCGCCGGGGCCGAAACGCTTAGCATGTCGCTCCGTCGCCAGTCGCGGAGGATCGAGCGAGTAGGAATGCGCTCCGTGCCGTCGTCCGGCACCGCGACTGTCAGCGATCAGAACAGTATTGCCGGGTGACTTAATCTGATGTAGACCAACGACGAAGTTGTCCCACCTTCTCGGGTCGGCGTCCCGTCTCGCGTTGCCGAGGTACTGATAGTTGTAGCCGTACGCACCGTTGCGCACGTCGTGCGAAAACTCATCGTCCATGAGCGACGGGCACGTGAACACCTCGTTCGTCATCGTCGTGCCCATGCGGCGCGGATCATCAGCCCCGTACAAATCATCGTCCCCGAACGGGCGCTGCAACCGTCGAAAAGGCTTTGGATCGATCACCGGCCCGTATTCGGTCTCTAAGAACCACTGCCATCTGGGCTTCGCGCGTTTGTACTCGTTGACGTAGTCCTCGACGGATCCCGGCGACCCTGTCGTGAGCCGAAACGGTGGAAACTGATCCCGGTTCTCGTTCAGGTAGATCGTGAAGGTCGTGCCGATCCCCTTAAGAGTCGCGAGACAGGCGTTCGCTTTCGCGGCCCGCCGGGAGGCGGAGAGCGACGGCAGTAGGATGCCAATCAGCATAGTCATGATGGCGATGACCACGAGCAGTTCGAGTAGCGTAAAGCCCTGTTTGCGTTGACTCACTGGGGACCCCCACAACGGTTTCCGGGACGATTCAACCCCAAAGGGTGCCCGATCTTAGCCCCATACATCCACGGAGTCACGCGAGGCCCTGGGAACCCCCGGTATTACTTGTTTCCGCTGCCGGCTATGGCGGCGGCATTTCGAGCGGCATGGTTTGAACCGGCTCAGCCTGGCCGTCACCCTTGAGAACGCTCGGAACGCTGGACAATGGTCTCGTGCAGGTTGCCAGCACGCCGACCTTACGGTATCAGTATTGGCGGCAAACAGAGGCTGTTTAGCAGGGAGCGATTCATGTTGAAGAATGTTTATCTCGCCGGTGGCGTTCGCACTCCGTTCGGGTCATTTAACGGTGCTCTTTCGACGATGACGGCCATGCAACTCGGGAGCGTCGTGATTCGCGAAACGCTCGAGCGAGCCGGCGTGGATGCTAAGGAGGTTGACGAGGTTCTTTTCGGCAATGTAATCGCCGCCGGTTGCGGGCAGAACATCGCCCGACAGGCATCTCTCGGCGCCGGGCTCGGCGTCGAGGTCGGGGCGACGACAATCAACAAGGTGTGCGGCTCGAGCATGAAGACCGTGGTCTCGGCGGCGCAGACTATTCAGTGCGGAGACGCGGGTCTGATCGTGGCCGGCGGGTGCGAGAGCATGACTAACGCCCCGTACCTACTCCGCAAGGCCCGCTCGGGCTATCGGATGGGTCACGGCGAACTCGTTGATGCGATGATCTACGACGGACTCTGGGACGTCTACACAGACCGGCACATGGGCACGTGTGGCGACCTGTGCGCATCCAAGTACAACATCTCCCGCGAGGATCAAGACAACCACGCGATCGCGAGCTACAAGCGGGCCATACAGGCGTGGGAGGACGGCTTCTTCGCCGAGGGCGTCGTGCCTGTCGAGGTGAAGTCGCGCAGAGCTACGACGGTCGTCGAGCGCGATGAGGACGTGGCCAAGTTCCAGGGCGAAGAGAAACTCCGCTCGTTGCGTCCCGCCTTCGGCAAGGACGGCACGATCACGGCCGGCAACGCCTCGAAGATCGACGACGGAGCGGCCGCGATGGTCGTCTTCGATGACGAGAAGAAGCAGGCCCTTGG
>CBDUZY010000312.1:0-4363 GCA_965371825.1 uncultured bacterium | reverse complement strand
CGTCGTAGTCTCCCTTGTCGTGTAGCACTGCTCCGAGGTGCAGGAGGCTCCTAGCGACCGACGGATGGTCTTCACCTACAACCCTCCGCTTAATCGCCAGTGCCTCGCGGTAGAGCATCTCGGCGGACTCGAGGTCACCCTTGCGATGGAGCAGTCCCGCGAGGTTGTGCAAAGTCTTGGCTGTCTCCGGGTGCTCGTCACCGAGCTGCTCGCGATACACGGCCAGGGCCTCGCGGTACAGCTTCTCGGCCTCCGCGCTGTCGCCCTTTTGGTGCAAGATTAGCGCCAGATCGCTCATCATCTTCGCGACTTCAGGATGTTCCTGGCCGAAGATCTTGCGGGAGATTCCCAGAGCCTCGCGGCACAGCGGTTCAGCCGCTTTGGGATTTCCCTGTTCGACGAAAATAAACGCCGAGGTTTTCAAGGCACCGGCCACCTCGCGGTGATCATCGCCGAGGAGCTTGCGGGTGAGCGCCGTAGCCTCGAGTACGAGCGGCGCAGCCGCCTGGAAGTCGCCCGCGAACTGCAACACCTGCCCCAAAGAGAGCATACAGTCCGCCACGGCCATGTCCTCGTCCCCCAGAATCCGGCGGTACATGGTCAGCGCATCACGAAGAAGCCGCCCGGCTTCTGGGTGGTCGCCTTGCTCGCGGCGCAGGAGAGCGAGCGCCCGGAGACTGTCGGCGACTTCGACGTGGTCGGCGCCGTACACTCGTCGCCTCGATGCCAAAGCCTCCTCCAACAGAGGCTCTGCCCGATCGAAAAGCCCGAGGTTGCGGTAGACGTTCCCTATCGTTCCCATCAGCTTCGCCTGAACCGCGGGTTGCTCAACGAGCTCCGTCGTGATTCGCTCGGCACCTTTGTCGAGCATCTCGCGCGCGGTCACGGTCTCGCCGATGCGGCCGGTGGGACCGGGAACGGCGAAGGGATCGGACACTTCGAAGAGATCCGCCAGGAACGCCGATGCCTGCTTGGCGGTTTCCGCTTCAGTGGACGCCCGCCGCTCCGCGACGCGGGCCCGCCCGTACAGAACGGTCATCCAGATAGCGGATCCTGTCGTAAGAGCGAACAAGGCCGCCAGGAACGCCGCAGGCCACCGGTGGCGTTTGACGAGCTTACGGACCTGATAGAGAGTGCTGGGCGGATGGGCGAGAATCGGCTCGCCCTCTTCGTACCTCTTCAGATCATCCGCCAACGCATGGGCGGACTGGTATCTCCTGTCTTTCTCCTTGGCCAGCGCTTTGAGAGTAATGGACTCTATCTCGCGGTCGAGCCGTGGGATAATCGTTGAAGGTCGGGTTGGGTCTGCGTGCTCGATGTTGCGAAAGGTGTCCGGTAGATCGCCGCTCACATCATACGGCAGCCGGCCGGTAAGGGCGTTGTAGAGAATCACGCCCAGCGAATACACGTCCGTCCTGACGTCGATTGCCTCCGGGCCGCCGCGCAGATGCTCGGGAGACGCATAGGCCGGCGTGCCGACGAATTGCTCGGTCAGCGTGATCGTCTGCCCATCGCCCGGACCGGGATCGATTAATCTCGCCAATCCGAAATCCAGTACGCGCGGTTTGCCGTTTTTGTCTACCAGGATATTCGACGGTTTGAGATCGCGGTGAATTATTCCACGCTGATGGGCGTGTCCGACGGCATCACATATCGTTCGAAACATGCGGGCGATCTCGTCCGGCGAGCGACGGATCGAACCGTCACCTTCAGCCCACCGATCGACGGGAACTCCGTCAATCCACTCCATCGCCAGAAGCGGTTGACCGTCGACCATCTCCATGCCGAAGACGGTCACGATGTTGGGGTGATTAAGCGCTGCGACCACTTCGACCTCGCGGTCGAAGCGTCGTCTCATTGCCGGAGTGGCGAAGGAGCCAGCCAGCATGCGCTTCAACGCGATCTCGCGTTTGGTCCCCGGTTGTCGGGCGCGGTACACGATCCCCTGGCCGCCGCGACTGACCTCGTTCAGCAACTCATAGGGACCGATGCAGCCGAGCACCGCCGGTGCCTCCGCCTCGCGCAGCCGATCCAACCAGACATCGTTGGGGAGATCGAGCCCGAACGAGTCCTGATCCGCATCGCTTAGAGTCGACGTCTCATCGCCGCGAGGGCTAGCCATTCGGCTCGTCCTCCTCACGAATCTGCGTGGCGATTAGCCCCGTAAGCCTGTCGCGCACGCGCTGCTTGATCTTGTGCACCGCTTGTGCCGTCGTGTCAAAACCTACCGCGACCGTCGCAACGGAATCCCCGGCGAGAAGTCGATCGAAGATCTCGAGGCTTCGCGCCTCGAAGGTTTCGCGCACCGTCTTCATCGCGAGGCGGTAGTGGTGGCGGATCCACTCCTGCTCCCAAAGGTCGTCGGTAAGCTCCGCGTCGGAAGCCTCGACGGTCGCCAGTACACCAGTATCTAGCGCCCGGGCGCGGGACTCTGGACGTGAGAAATGTCGCGTAATGCCGCTACGGACGACCTGACCCAGGTAGCCGCGGAACCGTCCGCGCTCGGGGGAGTACTCGAAGTTACGGAGACTCTTCGCCAGGTTGGTCATACATATCTGACGTACATCCTCAGCGTCGCTGAGCTGCAAACCGCGGGCACGGCAATAGCGGAGGATGAGTTCCCGGTACTTGGCGTCGAACTCCCGCCAGGCGAGGTCATCGGCTGGATTGCGCACCCGCGACAGCAGCGACGGCTGGGTTGTCTCTGACCCCATTTTGCGACCCTATTGCTGAGTTGGCGATAGATCCACCTTCTTCGCCTCAACTCATGTACTTATACAGACTCGCCAGCCCGACTGCAATTGGGTCAGCTGCTTGTCCACCCGCAGCGACACTGTGAGAAAAACGCGCCGCCGCCGTCCAGAATCGACCGACCGCGCGCTACTACATGCAAAGGACGCCGTTGTCGACGGCTCACGCGACACCGTTCAAGCCGGAACGTGACAGACGTCGCTCTTCCATGCCGGCGGCGAGACGGGTAGGAGGTAGTCGAAGTGTGCTTCACACGTTTGGGAACGAGGACAATAGTCAGCCTTCTGGTGATCGGCGCGGTCAGCACGGTCCACGCGACCGCAGCCATTTGGGCGGGGGCCGCGAACGCCCCGGCGTCTCCGGCGATTCTCGGCGACGGGGACCTGACACCGAGTGATGACATGTCGAGTAGCGCCGTTGCCGATGTCGGTCCGGCGAGTCCCGTGTTGTCTTCCGGAGGATCTTTGTCCGCCGAGGCAGTCACGGTGCTCGGACAATTCGCGATCGGATTCGCGGGAGGTTCCGGCAACGACCTGGCCCAAGGTGCCGTCCCGTGCTGGACGGCGATCGCAATTCCAGGCGACGTCAACGGCGACGGCGTGGTCGATCTCGCGGACTTCGCCGAGTTCGGTTCATGCGCAGCGGGTAACAGGCTTGATCCCGTGCCCAGCTACACCGACCCCGCCTGCGCGGCGCTGGACTTTGACTCGGATGGAGATGTCGACTTGGAGGACTTCGCGGACTTTCAAATCGCGTTCCTTCCGGAGGGGTAACGACTGATACCGTCATGCTGAGCGAAACATCGAAAACCATAAGCTGCGGCGGTTTGCTGCAGGGTGAGAGGAGATAGTCATGCGAAGGGACAGGCCATATCGATGCGCGGGCGCGCTCTTGGGAGCCGCTTTGACAGTTGCGACAACCGCTTACGCCGACGTGCCGCGACTCGTTTCCTACCAGGGAAAGCTCGCCGGGCAGGGCGCCGGTCCGGTTGGTCTCGTAGTCAGGTTTTATGACAGCGCAACCGGGCCGAACGTGCTGTTCAGCGAGACCCATTCCGGCGTGCCGTTGCAGGACGGCGTCTTTTCGATCCTGCTGGGCTCGCAGTCCGGAGCCGGAGTGACGGACGCCGCTCTCAATGCTACGCAAGTGTGGCTCGGACTGAGCGTCAACGGCGGCGCGGAGCTCACTCCGCGCACGCGCATCGGTATGGTCCCCTTCGCAGCCAAGGCCCGTTCGTCCGAGCAGCTCGTGCGCCCCGGAACGATGGACCCCTTTGTGACAGTCGCGGGCAACGGCCAAGTCAACATGGAACACGGCGGCCTGCTGGTCTTCGATGATGCCGGCCACGGGATAAACCTGACGAGCGACACGATCGAGTTCTACGAGGGGACGAGCGAGGACCCGGTATACGACTACTCGAGTTCCACCGATACCCACCGCTTCTGGACGAATGGAACTCGTCGAATGGTCATTGACGCCTCCGGCAACGTCGGCATCGGCGAGCTCGCCCCGGCCGCCAAGCTGCATCTAGGCGGCAACCCTGGCGTCGACGGCCTGATGTTCCCGGACGGCACGCTCCAAACGACAGCGGCCGGCGGCGGCGATTCCTGGG
>CBDUZY010000311.1:0-4364 GCA_965371825.1 uncultured bacterium | reverse complement strand
ACTAGTCCCGCGACAGCACCTGCAGGTTGGCGATCGTGATCCCGCTCAGCATCGCCCCGATGATACCGAGGAAACCCTGGTCAGTCCCACAGACGAACAGGTTCGTAAACGGCGTCCGTCCGTCGCGCCGCTTGCGCGGACTGCCGTAGACCGCACCGTTGATGCGGCCCGTAAAACGGTGGATTGTACGTGGCGTGAACACGTCCGTACAGATGATATGGTCCCGAAGTCCCGGTATGTACTGTTCGCCGCGCGCAACGAATGTGTCTTGATAGCAGCGTTTCATCCGAACATAGCTGTCCTCATCGGCCGTCATCCAGCGATCGGGGTTTGCCAGCGAAGTTAGCCGAACGGTGCCCTCGCCGGTGTCCTCGTGGCCCTCGTAGTTGTCCGGGCAGCATAGCACTCCACTGGTGGCGTCCACCGGCCCGTCGGGAATCGCGTAGACGAACTCCTCGGCGTCGTTGAAGAACACGATCGTCGACTCATGTCCGAGCTTCGCCGGCGGCACGTCCAGGATCGCTATGGACTCGACAAAGGAGATTCGCCCCACGTCCTCCGCAGATGCGTCCTCATCCCGCGCGGGTGAGCACAGCCGCATCGTCTCGGGATACCCCGCGGACGACAGCACGACGTCGGCGGTGAGGATCTCGCCGGATTCGAGCGCAACGGCGGCGATGCGACCGCCGTCCGTTTCCAACCGCTGGACCGGACACCTCATGCGGACCTTCCCTCCGCAGGCCCGGAACCTCCTGACGAGCGTCTTGATAATGGTTCGAACACCCGCCCGGGGCCGGGCAAACCCTTGTAGAAAAAGGGCCTTGAACATGGTCACGAAGTGCGTGAAGTCGACGTCGTGCTCCTGGGGGCAACCGTAGAACATGATCGGACAGAGGAGCATCTCGATGAGCAATGGGTCATGAAACCGCTCGCCCAGGATCGGTCGCGCCCGGCGGTAGGCCTGGTCCAACCGCGTATCGTCGTACTCCTCGATCTGGGCAACGAACCGCCGAAAGTTGTCCACGTCTCTCGGAAACTGCACGGCCACGTCGTCCGCAAGAAGGTCGATGCCGTTGCTGAATCGAAGACGTCGCCCGGGGAAGCACACCTCGGAGTACAACTGTTCGTGCAGGTCGAAGTCTTCGCGCGACAAGCGGAGTTGACGAAGCAGTTTGTTGAGGGGAGCTGACCGCTGATCCGGCGGAGCGTAGTTGGTCACCGCGTGGAGACCGACATCGTAGTCCCGCCCGTCGATCCGATAGTAGGAGTTCAGGCCGCCGAAGGCGTAATGTCGCTCGACAATGCAAACGCTCTTGTCGAAGTGGGCGAGTCGAATCCCGGCGGCGAGCCCGGACATGCTCGCTCCGATGATGATCACGTCGTAATGCATGGGGACGGACCGGCGGCAGTGCAGCGCCGCACGCCGACTGCGCAACCGATGATCGCGGGTCCGCCGTGCCGGGTGGGTCGCTTGCGTCAGGCTGAGGCGACCGTCTCGAATTTGGGTCCGAGGTACGAGACGCAGCTATCCAAAGTCGCAAGCTGCTGGTAATCCTCCTTGGGAACCTCGATCTTGTACCGCTTGCGAAGCTCCATGACGATATCCAGAAAGTCCATCGAGTCCATCTCGAGCTGATCACGCAGGCGGACGTCACTCTTGACGTTGGATAAGTCCGCATCCGGAGCAACCATCGAGATGATCCCTAGAATGATCTCCTTAACTTGCTGATCTGCCATGCCGTCCTCGAGACCTTTGCCCGTTCCTTTCAAACCACCAGACCGCGGTCGTCAGCCGGTGTATCGCCTGACCAGCACCGCGGAGTTGATCCCCAACATCCCAAACGAGTTATTCAGGATGACGTCCACTTTATCGGCTCGGACCGGCTCGTTCGCCACCAAGTTCCGTACCGCACATTGCGGATCGAGGTCCGACAAATTGATCGTCGGGTGGACGATCCCGTCGTCGAACGAGCCGAAGTTGCCGGCCAGCTCCAGCGCCCCCGCCGCACCCATCGCGTGGCCGATGAAGCTCTTTGTATTGTTGATGAAGACGTCGCGGTAATCGCCAAACACTTGGCGGAGCGCCGCTGCCTCCTGAATATCTCCCGTCTCAGTGGCCGTGGCATGCGTGCTTACGATATCCACGTCTTTCGGCTCGATTCCGGCACGCTCCATCGCCAACACCATGCATTCAGCCATTCGTCCCGAGTTCGGCAGCACCGCGTCGGCGGCGTCCGAGTTCATCGCGTACCCGATGACCTCGACCAGGATCGGCGCCCCGCGCCGTTTCGCATCGGACAGCCGTTCCAGAACGAACAGGCAACCACCCTCCGACACCACAATCCCGTTGCGCGCCGCATCAAATGGGCGGCAAGCCATCGTCGGGTCCTCGTGTGAAGCGAGGGCGTTCTCGCTCGCAAAGCTCGCAAAGATCCCAAACGAGTGGATCGCCTCCGAAACCCCGCCCGCAAGGGCCACATCCACCTCATCGAGACGGAGCATCTGCACACCTTGGATCAGCCCGGCATTGCCCGCGGCACACGCCGCACCGATCGTATAGTGCGGGCCGGGAAGACCCAGGCTGACCGTTACCTCACCCGCGGGGTTGTTCGCTACGGTCCGCGGGTTGTGGTGGTGCGACCAACACTTGGTGTCATAGTCGTATTGGCGGATAACGTCAATCTCGTTCTCCGTCTCGACAGTCCCGTGCTCCGTGATTCCGACGAACGTCCCGATCCGTGCTCGATTCGTCGACTCGAGATCGATGCCGGCCGACTTCAGAGCTTCGTTCGCGCAGTAGATCGAGATCGACCCCGCACGAGTTCCACGGCGGCGGTCTTTTTTTGACTGGTACTTCTGTTCGTCGAAGTGGCAGACACCGGCCAGCACCTCGCCCATGAACCGCGTCTCGATCGTTGCGACACCCGAAACACCGGCGAGCAGATTTTTTCGGAACACTTCCAGCGTATCCCCGTTCGGGGAGACAAGCCCTACACCTGTGATTACTACACGATCTGAAAGCGTCATAGGATCCGCGCCAAAGGCAGGCCTCTATCGCCCACAACAGCCCGCGCCGCTGCCAGCCACCCCGGAACCGCCGAGACCCCCAATCTTAGCAGGTTTTCAGTCCCTGGGAACCGGCCTGCTTCGTATTGTCACGGGGCTTCGCCGCAGGGATGTTTCCGACCCACGGCTGCGGGCCGCCCGTGACGGAACGACGTCTGCTCAGAGGCTGCCAGGCGTCTCGCTCGACCCCCTAAGCCAGTCGACGAGCAGTGCCAGTCCGTCGGCGGCGGAAACGCGAGGGGTGTAGCCCAGGTCCCGGCGGGCGGCTGAAATGTCAAAATAGTGAGACAACCCTAGCTGTGCGGCAAGGAATCGCGTCATGCGGGGCTCGGAGCGGGCCCCGACCAGCCCGTACACCAGCTCCAAGGCAAACCCCGCCCGTCGCGCGGCGCCGAACGAGACGCCCCGCGAAACCCGGGGTGCCCCCACTGCTTCGAGTACACCGTCTAGCCACGACCAGAGTTCGACGGGTTCGCCCTGGCTGATGAAGTATGGGCGGCCGGCACAGGCTGAGCCCGGGCGGAGGACGTCTGCGGCAAGGAGATGGGCCTCAGCCGCGTTGGCGATGTACGTGATGTCGACAAGGTTACGCCCGTCGCCGACACATCGAAGGCTGCCCGCTCGGGCCCGGGCGATGACCCTTGGGATCAGATGCGGGTCGCCGGGTCCCCAGATCAGATGAGGCCGCAGTGCGACGGTTGCCAGAAACGGCGAATTCGCAGCGAGCACCATTCGCTCGGCCGCCGCCTTCGTCTCCGGGTACGCCGCCAGATGTCGCGACGGGTACGGTTGAGACTCGTCGACACCGCAGAGCGGTTCATCGCCGAAGACCACACTCGGCGTGCTTGTGTAGACGAGCTTGGGCACGGTTCGCGCTCGGCACGCGCCGATGACGTTGCGTGTCCCGTCAACGTTGATCTCCCGAAACGTTCGCCGCCTGCCCCAGATGCCGGCGAGGGCCGCGACGTGGAACACGACCTCTTTGCCGTCACAGGCTTGCACTATTGCCGCCGCGTCGCGGATGTCCGCGCGAATGGTCGCGATGCCGGTGCCGTCGTACTGCGGATACAAACCCCGCCCGAGCACGGTTACGATGTCCCCACGGGCGTGCAGCATCTCGGCGATTCGGCCGCCGAGAAACCCTCCACCACCTGTAACGAGCGCACTTATGGACATCTTGAAGCCGCCCAAACGGCTAGCTCCTCGCGGTTGATCTTTGCGTTATGACGAACGTCAACCGGAAGACGTCTGTGGAATAACACTCGGTTGATTGGCGCGGTTTGCGGATTCGCCCGGCC
>CBDUZY010000310.1:0-4365 GCA_965371825.1 uncultured bacterium | reverse complement strand
CCACGATTCAGCAAGAGGTGGCCAAGTACGAAGCCCAGCGCATCGACATACTCGGACAGGTGCGGGCCGACGTCGAGAAGATGAAGAACGAGGCGGAGGCGAAAGGGTACGAGCTGCTCGTCGGCGCGTTTGGCAGCGGGCACGCCTACAACCTCTACACCTTCGCCGAGAACTTCAGACCGGAATCCATTCAGCTTTTCTTCGCCGGGGAGGGGACGTTCTGGACCGATCTGTCGCGGCTTGAACAGGTAGGGGCGGCGAAGCTGCTCCAGCGGTCTGGCGGGCCCGCGTTGCAGTCGCCCGCTAAAGGGGAGACGCCTTAGTGTACTGATTCACCTGAACGTGCGGGAGGTTTCAGTGAAGGAATAAGCGACACGGGCGCTGCGGATCACGGCAGGTCGGTGACGTGGCCTCGATTCCGCAGGCTGGGCCTAGCAGGACTCCCGAGGTCGGTGGGAGACGGAGATTACTGCTCCCATTTCATGCGCGAGGTTTAGACTATGATCCATTGCCCTGTCTGCGAGACAGCGTCCGGCGATAGCGCGCGCTTTTGTGCGAAGTGCGGCCACGCGCTGAACGCTCAGATGCCCCCTACGCGACAGCGCGTTCAGACAACCGAGCGGACCGGCAAGAGTTGGAAGTTATTGATGATTTTGGGCGGCTTGGGGTTGATCGTATCCTTGATCGGCTGTTTTGTGGCCGCATCAGAACGCACGAATGGTCCAGAGACATCGAATGATGATGGCGCAGTATGGGGGCTCGTCTTTGTGGCTTCCCTTCTCATGTATGTCTTCGCACGTCTGGGAGCGTGGTGGTATCACGGCTGAGATGACCTGCCCCGTATTGCGCCTTCGGCGGCCCGCTCCATCACTGT
The DNA here is from genome assembly GCA_965371825.1 of uncultured bacterium. Taxonomy (GTDB): domain Bacteria; phylum Planctomycetota; class Phycisphaerae; order UBA1845; family UBA1845; genus JAJRUK01. Next base: position 3,491 of record CBDUZY010000310.1, on the reverse strand, counting down.
CGTGGTACTTGATCGAGCGGACCCCTCTTCCGGTGCGCCACGACGGAGCGTTGCGCCTGAGAAGAAACGGCACGCGTTTCCGTTACGGCGCAATGAGCCGAATAGATCCGGTCGTCCGTCGGCCGCGAGTGTCGGTGATCGTGATGGTGATGGTGTGCGGACCGGGCGTGGCGGACGATGATGACCATGCGTAGGTCACGCCCGAAGACAGTCCGGTCAGCGACGTTACGAATACGGACTCGCCGTCCACGAACCACTCGATGACCGACAGGCCGTCCGCGTCGGCCACGCTCGCCTGAATGATGACCGTGCCTGAAACAGTCGAATCGGCTGCCGGCGACGTGAACGTGATTTCGCCTCCTCCTCGCCCGCCTGATGTGGACGGTGCAAAGGTCACCACAACCGTCTCGGTGAGCGAGACGTTGCCGACAGAGTCGGTGGCGACGAATGAGAGTTCGTGCCGACCTTCGTCGAACGCTGCGGTGTCGATCACGAATCGGTAGGGAGAGCGCACGTCCGTCGCCAAGGCAATCCCGTCGATCGACAGGGCCACGTCCGCCACGCCGGAAGTGTCCGTAGCGGTAGCTGTGGCGAGATACGGACCGGTCAGGGCTTCCCCGTTGATTGGCCGAACCACATCGAGTGACGGCGGTTTCGAATCCGGTGCCAAGGCAAACGCCAACGCCTCGCGGACTGCCGCGGCTGCGTCGACCGCGCCGTGTCCGTAAACACTGTCGCGACCCGCCTCGCCCAGATCGACCGCACTGCCCAGCAGAATCTGACGAATCGAAGCCGGCCGAAGATCGGGGCTGACCGACCACACGAGGGCAGCGACGCCGGAGACGATCGGCGCGGAGAACGACGTCCCGTTGGTCATGCCGTAGTCACCGTCCATCGTCGTCGAGCGGATGCCCGTCCCCGGTGCGACGAGATCGACAAACGGCCCACGATCGGAAAACGAGGCGATCTCGCCCACGTCGTTTACCGCCCCGACGAACAGGGCCTCGGTGTATCCGGTCGCCCGCGTTACCCCACCGCCGTTGCCGGCGCTGATCACCACGAAGCACCCGCGGCCAAAGGCAACCTGGGCAGCCGCGCGAACCACGCGATCCGACCAGAGCGGTGCGAAGCTGACGTTGATCACCTTCGCCCCGTGACTCGCCGCCCACAGGATCCCCGCGGCGATGTGCCTTCCGGTTGACATCCCGCGCCGGTCGCCGGCCCTGACCACGAGTATCGGACTCTTCCACGACAAGCCGCTGACACCTTCTCCGTTGTCGGAGTCAGCCGCCGCAACCCCGGCAACTTGCGTACCGTGTCCCAGCACGTCGTCGAAGTCGGCGTTGTCGTCGTAGACGTTCCAGCCTTCGATAATCTTGTCCCGAAGGTCGGGATGATTTGCGTACACCCCCGTGTCGACGATGGCGATGACCACGTCCGTGCTGCCGATCGTCGTGTCCCACGCGGTAGCGGCATCTACCTGCTCGAGGTGCGTTTGGCGATCAAACAAGGGATCGTTCGGAAGCGCGTCGGGTTCATAGAGGTAGTTCTTCTGAACAGTCTCGATCAACCCACTCTCGGCCAGGGCCTCGGCGGTTCCACGAAGACGGCCCGCTGGGACGGCCAACACGGCGAGGTCGATGTCTGCGATCTCGTCGATGACGACCGCTCCGACGCGAGAGTAGACCTCAGCCAGGGCCTTTGGATTGGCGCCGGGGTAGGGCTGAACAAGCAGCTCGCTTTCGACGAAGGGTAGAGACGCAATCGCGGAATCGGCGTCCTCGGCGAACACGACATCCGCGTCGACCTGGCTCGAATAAAGGTCACTCGTCGCCACACCGGTGTCGCAACCGGACGCCGCGCACACCGCCGCGAGGAGCAGCAAACGCCATGATTGTGCGACGGTTCTCATCGGAAAGGTCCAGCCGTTATCGGGCCGGTGCCGAGACTCGAGCGACGACCCCGCGCTCCATCTGTAAGGATGCGATTAAGATCGGTTTGATGCGAACGCAAAGTGACCTTGTGGCAACGCAAAGTCGAGCGGTAGTCGCCCGCCGCCCGCCCCATAACCGTCGCGTCGATGTGAGGCCGGGTTCGGCGGCCCACCGGCCTCGGGTCGCGGAGGCTTTTCGACTATCCGACGACCGGCAGACTTCCACGTGAAACTTCCGCGGGATCGCCAGGAGCCTGATGAGAAGGGGCGCCAAACAGCTGTGGCGCCGGTTTCCAACCGGTGAAAACACAGGCTGAGACCCAGTGCCCCACCTTCTTCAACAGGCTGCGAACGGGCCCGCACCCTACCGCATTTTTGCCTTGACGACGTGCGTGGCGTGGCTTAGACTGCGCCGGAGTTGGCACAGCGGACCGATTCGCTGTTTACGGGATAGGACACGGGTGTTCGCGGTTTCGCCCGTTGGTCGCACGGACGCGCCGCACACCACCTTTTCGATTCACGCCTTGTCGGTGGCACGACGGTAGGGAGCTTATTATGCGCACGGATGTCAAGCTCGGGGTGGCCGTTTCCATGATCGTGGTCCTGATCACCGGTGGGTACTTCATGTACCGCGGTGAGTCCGAGGCACCGATTCCCCTCGCGCAGGGCTCCGATACCCTGAAGAACGTCAAGGCCCAGCCCGAGGCGGGCAAGGACGTCGCTCCCGCTGATGGGCAACGCCGCGTGGCCGACGGAAGTGACAACGCTCCCAGGCGGACACCGCGGGTGAGACCCGCCCAGCGCCGTAACCCGCGAGTCGCCGGTGGCAGCAGCGCCAACCGGCCGGGACGCCCTCAACGTACCGGCCAACGCTCCGGGTCGACGCCGACGCCGACACCGAACACACAGGCCGTAGCACGGCGAAACGTGCCCCGGGAGGCTGTCAAGCAGCCTGCTGCCTCGCCGACTGCCCCCACGGGGGATGCCCTGGCCGCCGCACGAACAGGCTCCAAGACACCTGGCAGCGAATCGCCGATCACGGCCGCACGGGGAGGGGAAGGGGTGTCTGGGAGCCCGTCGAGGCTGACAACGGGCCCACATACTCAGGGCCGGCCAATACCGCTCAGCGCGACGCCCAACAGACCCGCCCCAACGAGCACGGCACCGGCGACTGCCGGAGGCTTATCCACACGATCCGGGTCGGTGGATGCCGCGGGCAAAAGCGCTCCGCGAACGTCTCCAGGGACCACGCCCCGGGAGGCGGGTAACCGCGCCGCCGTCGACACCCACCGCGTTCAGCCCGGTGACAGCTTTGCGTCACTCTCCAAGGCCTACTACGGAACAGAGAAGTACGCCCGATTTCTCATGTCCGCAAACCCGCAAGTGACCGAGCCCACTCGCCTGCAGATCGGCGCCGCACTTAAGATCCCACCGCCACCCGCCGATGCCGATTCACGCCCGTCCGCCGGTCAATCCCGAGGATCTCGGGCGACTGAATCGAGACAGTCAGAGAGAAACACGTCGAACCGGCGTGCCGGACAGCGAACCTACCGCGTCT
>CBDUZY010000309.1:0-4375 GCA_965371825.1 uncultured bacterium | reverse complement strand
CCGCGGCGATCAGCAGATCGCGCACTCGCCCGAGGCGCGAGTACTTGATCAGCAGGTAGACTGCGCCCGTAAGGAATGCGAGCGACGGCATATAAACCTCAGGGGCGACCAGGTTCGACCAGACCAAGTGGTGCGCCGTCCACGCCAAGCCAACGGCGCTCGCCGCCCAAGGGCTGACTCCCAATCTGATTTGCACGAGGATGCACAGCAGCAGGGCCGCCAGCCCGGACCCCAAGCAAGCCAGTGACACCAAGTAAGCGGGGTCGACGCCCGGAACTAGCGCGATGATGTAGCCTATGGTCACGTAGCCGACATAGCCGGGCGGATGGGGAATCCCCAGAGTGGCGCAGGCGAGTTGCAGATCTCCGGAATCGCCGTAGCACACACCCGGAGGGAGACGCGATCCAGCGAGCAGGGCGGCGATCGCCAAGGCAATGAGCGGTGCAAAGTGATCCGACCAGTGAAGCGCTGCCCAGGGCGGTCTGGGGTTATTGTTAACGGGATCGTTCTCGGGTATTTCGCGCACAGGGAGCCTTGCAGGTTCGCAGCCCATCGCGCACTTGCAGTCCAGAGGGCGCGTCGCCCTACTTCAGCTTGTACTTCGCGTCCTCGAGGGCGATTTCGAGACCGGCATCCTCGAAGTCATTGAGATACCGAAAGACCGTGCGGCGGGAGCAGCTTATCGCCTTGATCATGTCGCCGATCGTCGCACCCTTTCTCAAAAGGGTACGAAGCTGTTGCTGGCGCCCGCTGAACGACTCCTTGCTCTTCATGCCCTTAATCAACGTCGCCGCGGTCGCTTTCAGCTTGGCGTTCTTGCCGAATCCACCTTTAGCGGACGTGAACTCCAGGGCCCGAAGAATGGTCTCGGTCTCCAGGAACTTTGCGTGTTGCACCGTCAGACCTCCGACTTGCCACGGCCAGTGTTACGCACTGGCACATCTATCACGCCGTAATGCTACCGCGCGGGCCCTCCCGCCGCCACTGGTCGCAGCGCAGGGGCCTTTGCCCATCCGCGTCGTGGTGCCACGACGTGACGTTTCCAGTGCATCCTGCAACTTCTTACGGCATATGAGCTTACGATCGCTGGAGCGCAGGCTGGGGAGGACAGGGCGTGGCACGCTCGTGCGGAGAGACGCCCGCAGCCATGCTCGGTCAGACGCGCGGCGGGGATGAGCACCTACTTTTGCGCCGGTTCGCGGAACAGGGCGATGCTAGCGGTGAAACCGTGAACGAAGTTCTTCCCGCCTACGGGCCCGAACTCACCGCCGCAGAAGAAACCGGCTACGGGCACGTCGTTTCCCAACAGTTCCCGGACGACTCCAACGTCGTGGCCCGGTTTGGGCCACATGCTGGTGCCGCGACCGTTGCAGCCGAACAGTAACGCCCCGTGCGTCCCGCCGTCGGCATACGGCTTAAGCAAGGCGCGGAGGTCCTCGTCGGCACTTTGGGCGTCGCGGACGTGGAACTGGACGGTGGCCCCGGTCCGAGCGTGACCGGCAATGCCGATCGCCCCCGTCTTGCGGTCCACGCCCATGATGTTGTGGATCAGGAAATCACCCTGCCCGAACCGCTCCTTGTACTCGTCGATCACCCGGCCCACGAACAGGGACTGCCGGGCGAGTTGCTCGTCCTCCTCGGAAAGACCGACCAGCACGTTCTGCAACTGCTCGAGCGCCGCTTGTCCGCCGAGTTCGTGGATGACATTTCGCTCGCCTTTGGTTATTACGAAGGACGTGCCTATCGGACGGCAGCCCTGGGATACGACAGTCTCGACCGTGAGACGACCGGAAAGGGCCACGCCCACGACACCCGCTCGGTGAATCTCGTCGTTTAGAATGAGCCGGTTCTGCTTCGGCTGACGACCGGCGCTGGCTACACCGCCGACAACCGGTGCTCCCGGAAAGAACTCGTTGATCTGCTCGATGAACCGGGGAATCGCGATGCCGAAGGGGTCGCCGAGTGCTACAAAAACCGGGTCGCTCTCTGGCGAAACAGCCACGATACGTTCCCAATCGTGCGCTGCCCGAGCTGACTCGACGTCCGCTTGACGGACGTGGAAGGGGCGGACCCGTACATCGGGCATCGAGGCAGCCAGCAGCGACATCGATGGTACGCCTTCGAGTTCGCGGTCGACTCCGATGGTCCCCTCGGCCGTGCAGCCGAGCAGGACAGCGGTCGGCAACGCCGCCCCGATACGGTCGATCACGCTCGGCAGCTCGTCCTCATAGTGAGCCGTGCAGAAAAGGTACGCGAGGTCGACCATCCCCGGCGTCACGCGGGTGTCGATCGGATCAAGAAGCTCAGTGACCGCCCTCTCCACATCGGGCTCGGCCGTTATGGATGCCGCAAATCGCACTGCGTCGGGTCTCCCTTCCGCGCGGCGTGCACGCGAAACTCACACGCATCTTCGTCGCACCGACGACCGGTCGGTCGCCCGAACAATATGGCGGGGTGGCCAGGGAATCAAATCCGCTATATGTTGCCTGAAGGAATGGGCGGTTCGCCCTATCTCGCAGGATCAAACCAGGACGACCCGATCGCGATGACCGAAAACGCTTCCGCAACCGTCCGCGGCTGGCACATCCGAGTTCGGCCGCGCTCGCCCAGTCTCGACGGTCACGGTCGGGCGGTGCTGTCGGACATCCATCAGCTCGGCCTCGATCATGTCGAGGGCGTTCGCTCCAGCACGATCTACCTACTCGCCGGTCAGCTTGCGGAATCCAAGGTCAAGCTCATCGCCGACGAGCTTCTCACCGATCCGGTGGCGGAGGTTCACGACTTCGGTCCGGGATTCTCACATCGTGAGGACTCCGGTCCGTCGATCGAGATTCATCCACTGCCCGGCGTAATGAACCCCACAGCCCTTAGCACATTGGACGCCGCGAGGCGGCTCTTAGGGGGCGATGGTCAGCCTGGATCGAATCTCGAGGACGTCCAGACGGCCCGTCGCTACGAGATCGTAGGGGCGCGCGGAATCGAGGAGCTCGAGCAGATCGCCGATCGGGTACTAGCGAACGACTGCATCGAAACGTGGTTCCTGCACGGGTTCGGACGAAGCGATACCGTCACCGACGTTTTCCCGACACCGCCGAGCCACCCATTCGAGCTGCGGCACGTACCCATGAGAGGGCTCGACGACGGAGAGCTGACGCGACTTTCGCGTGAGGCCCATCTGTTTCTGTCGCTCGATGAGATGCGGACGATTCGAGACCATTTCAAGGACCGGGGCCGTGATCCGACCGACCTGGAGCTGGAGACCCTGGCCCAGACTTGGTCAGAGCACTGCGTACACAAGACGCTGAAGAGCGCGATCGACTACTGCGGTGACGATTTCGGCCGCGACGGTCAGGTCGAGGTACGCTTCGAGAACCTTCTCAAAGAGACCATCGTCGCTACGACCGCGAAGCTCGATCGCGACTGGTGCCTGTCGGTCTTCGTCGACAACGCCGGCGTGATCGCGTTCGACGACGAGTTCGGCATCGCCGTCAAGGTCGAGACGCACAACCACCCCTCCGCGATCGAGCCCTACGGCGGGGCAGCCACCGGCATCGGCGGATGCATCCGCGATGTCATGGGCTGCGGTTTGGGAGCCAAACCGATCGCTTCCACGGATGTGTTCTGCGTGGCACGACCCGACTTCGACCGAGCTCGATTGCCCGAAGGCGTGCTGCATCCGCGGCGCATACTCAAGGGTGTGGTCGGCGGAGTGCGCGACTACGGCAACCGCATGGGGATTCCGACTGTCAACGGCGCGATCTATTTCGATGATCGTTACCTGGGCAATCCGTTGGTTTTCTGCGGTTGTGTCGGGCTGATCCCGCGAGACCGAATCGACAAGCAGCCGCATACCGGCGACCGAATCGTCGTCGTAGGCGGACGAACGGGTCGGGACGGCATCCACGGGGCGACCTTCTCTTCGGCTGAGCTGACCGACGGCCACGCGGACGAATTCTCCCACGCGGTGCAGATCGGCAACGCCGTCGAGGAAAAGAAAGTGCTCGACGCTCTCCTGCTCGCCCGCGACCACCCGGATGGCTGTCTTTACTCGGCGGTGACCGACTGCGGTGCGGGCGGACTGAGCAGCGCCGTCGGCGAGATGGGGGAGAAGCTCGGAGCCGTCGTCGATCTGGAGAGAGCCCCGCTCAAGTACGCCGGCCTTCGCTACGACGAGATCTGGATATCGGAGGCTCAGGAGCGGATGGTCTTCGCCGTTCCGCCCGACCGGTTGCAGCGATTTCTGGCTGTCTTTGCGGCCGAAGAGGTCGAAGCCACGGTCATCGGTACCTTCACTGACGACCGTGTGCTTCGCGTGCGCTATGACGGCCAGATCGTCGGCGAATTGGAGATGTCGTTCCTGCACGACGGGCTTCCC